>JAAYYM010000777.1 GCA_012515365.1 Clostridia bacterium | reverse complement strand
CGTCGTCTTCGGTCGGTATCTGCCCGCACTCGCGGATGGCGCGTTCGAGTTCGCGCTTCTCGATTTCCTCGTGCATCCGGGTTACGCGGGCGATTTCCTCGTCCTCTTTCCGGCGCTTCTCGGCTTCACGGGCGGCGCGTCGGGCTTCGGCGTCGGGGTCCGGTGGCGCCGGCGCGTTGGCCGCGGCTTCGGCGTCCTTGTTCGCCAGCCATGACGACGTCGAGGCGAACCAGTTTTTCTGACGTCCGGGGTTTTCCGACAGCCAGGCGTCTCGGCTTTCCAGCGCCGCTTCGAGGTTCAAAATGTTCCGGTAGGATGTCCTCCAACCCTCGAGGTCACCCTTCGTCAGCTTCACGATCTTCCGGGCGAATGCGTATTTCGATTTCCCCTCTCGCTCACCCTCATAAGGGGATATAGGGGATACTCCTTTTCCTTCTCCTTCTCCCTCTGCCGACGGTTTTCCGTACTGGTTCGGAACTGGTTCCGTACTGGTGGGGAACCCGTCTCCCATCGGTACGGAAGGCAACGGATGGTAAGCCTTTGGTTTCTTTGGAGACTGGTATTTACAGAAATTCCTGATAATACCGTATTCTTTTCCATCAACCGTGTAGCGGAATACCTGTCGGGTGGTGACAAGTTCGTCGAGCAGATTAACCATATCGCAGTTATCAGCCGGAAGGATGAGCATCTTCAGCTTGATCGGCTTCCACTCAAACACCCCATTATCATCGGCGAAGTTCCGAACTCCGATGGCCACAAGGCGGGCGAGTGGGGAACTGGTTACGAACTGGTCGTCCACCCATTGCTCAGGATGAACGGATCTGATTCGCGCCATTTTACTCGTACCTCCCCACGTCTCCAAACCGCGACAGGCGGCCATCGTAGTAAAGCGTCACGGTGTCGATCGGCCCCATGCGCTGCTTGGCGACGATGACCTCGGCGGCGGTCCTGGCGCGCGTGATATTGCGCTCCCATGCCTCGCGCTTCCTGATGGCCGCCTGATAGTCCCGGTCGCTTGGCCCCTCGTAATCCTCGACGTCGGGCTGGACCGGCTCGTCGCGCTCCAGGTAGTAGGCTTCCCGATAGACGAACATGACGACGTCGGCGTCCTGCTCAATCTCGCCGGAATCACGCAGGTCCTGCAGGGTCGGCCGCTTGTTCTCGCGCGCCTCGACGCCGCGGGAAAGCTGGTGCAGCAGGACGACCGGCACGCCGAGCTCGCGCGCCATCGCCTTGAGCGGCTTGAGGATCTCGCCGATCTGATGCACCCGGTTGGTGGTGCGCTTGTCGGGCGGCGCGATGTGCGTGAGCTGGTCGACGAAAACGGCGTCGAGCCCGCCCAGGCGCCGCTTGATGTGGCGGGCCTCGGCGCGGATCTCGGCCGGCGTCATGCCGGAGCGCCCGAGGATGGCCAGCGGCATCTTGCGCAGCCGGTTGTGCGCGTCGACGACGCGGCCGAACTCTGAGGCGTCGGCGTAGGTGCCGCGCCGCATGGTTTCCATCGGCACCGACGCCAGATCCGAGATGATCTTGATCTCGATTTCGGACTTCGATTGTTCCAGGGTGAAGAATGCGACCTTGGCCGGATCGTCGCCCGCCTTCGCCTTGCGCGCCATCGACGCCGCCAACGTGGTCTTGCCCATTGAGGGGCGTCCGGCCAGCAGGATCAACTGCCCGGCCTGGAAGCCGCACAGCAGGTTGTCGAGCGCCGTCAGCCCGCACGACACGCCCAGCAGCTTGCCGGGGTTCTTGTAGATCTCTTCGAGCCGTTCCAGGGTTCCGGGTTCTTCCGGCGCCTTGACCTCGGTAAGCGCCTCGACCCTGGCCTCGGCGTCGGTCCAGATGGCCATCGCGTCGCGGTCGAAATCCGGCGTGTACCCGGCGGCGACGATGTCCTGGCCGACCGCAATCATCTCGCGGCGCACCCACAGGTCGCGGATCAGGCGCGCATACTCGATGGCGTTGAGCCTGCCGACCGCCGCCGATGCGACGCCGACCAGATAGGGCACGCCGCCCGCCTCGACGATGACCGGCAGATTCTCGACCAGCGGCTTGACGGTCAGCGGATCGGCGACGCGGCCACGCTCGCGCAGAGCCAGGATGGCCTCGTAGATGCAGGCATGGGCGGCCAGCGCGAAGTGTTCGGGCTTAAGGAACGCCGCGCCGTCGAGCACCCGGTTGTCGGCCATGACGCCGCCCAGGAACGCCTGTTCGGCCTCCAGCGAATGCGGCGGCTCGCGGAACGTCTGGTCGAACGGGCTGGCGTCCCGGCTGATGGCGATGACCTCGTTCATGCGGCGCGCTCCAGCAGGGTTTCGACGCGCCGGCGCACGGCGGCCTTGATCGCCTCTACATCGGCCGGGCGGGCGAGGAAGGCGTCGGCGAACCGGCCGAACGCGGCGATCACGCCGTCCGCCGTTTCCTTCGACGGGGCCGCCGCGAACGCCTCGTTCGCAGCCACCGCCAGCCGCCACAGCGCCTCGGTGTCGGGCGGCACCACGGAGAGGGTCGGGCGTTTCATCTCCCCACCTCGTATCTCAACTGCTCCGTCCGCAGTTCCAGGCGCTTCCGGTCCCACCGCGTGCGCTGGCCGGGCCGGGTGCGGTGCATCTCGCTCGCCAGGTCGACGGCGCGATCAAAGCCCACATCAATGAGGTCCGGGGTGTGGCCGCGCTCCCCGGCGCGCGCTGCCGACACAGCGATGGCGGAAAGGACAACGCCTTGCTGGCTGACCGAGTTCATGGGTTTGCCTCCAGAATGGCGCGACCAATCATTTCGGGGATTTGCGGGACGACGGCGTTTCCAAGGGCTGCAATCTCGTCCAACCTGGGGGAAATCCCATCATCTGGACGTATGCGCGTAAAGTTGCATGGCGGCCTATGCCCATTACTGCCAGCACGTTGCAAGGCCCGAACACGCTTGAACCCTTGGTACACATCTTTATCTGGCTTACAGCGGAGAAGCACATTCGGACTGCGCACCCCTTTGTGGGGGTAGGCAACAATCCATACTCTTTCCCGCTGATGTGGGGCACCAATTGCGGAAGCCGGTATGTTTCTCCATTCCGCATCATACCTGAGTCCGGCCAAGTCCCCGAGAACTGCTCCCATCCCCCTAAAAAGGAGCGCTGCAACGTTCTCCACGATGACGTAACTAGGTCGTATTTCGCCAATAAGGCGGGTGATTTCAGACCACAACCCTGACCGTTCTCCGGCCAATCCGGCACCCTTGCCTGCAGATGAAATGTCCTGGCAGGGGAACCCGCCGCAGATGACGTCAACTCCAATTCCGTCTGCTGCCAGGCGCTCGGCTGTGAGGGTCCGCACGTCGTCATAACAAGGCACCTCCGGCCAATGTTTCGCCAGCACGCGCCGGCAGAAAGGATCGATCTCGCAGAAGGCGACGGTCTTGAACCCGCCCGTCCGTTCCAGGCCAAGGGAAAAGCCGCCGATACCCGAGAAGAGGTCGAGAACGCGGTACGTCATGCCGCCCTCCCGACAGCAAACATCTCGACATCAATTTCGAGGCGCGGACGGCGGTCGTAGAATTTGGCCGCCTCAAGGAGCGCGACTTGACTGTCGTCCCGAACGACGATGGTGTTGATCGCGTCGAGCGCCGCCTTGACGTAGTTGTCGACGTCCGGCCGTGTCGTTGGCACGATCAGGCCTTCTTCCGCCTGACGCTGCTTCTTGCCAGACCACGACGCGGGGATGGGCAGGTAGGCGGCGACGCGGACGGACACAGGGCCGCCCATCGGTTCGCGCCCGTCCATCGCCTGCCCGGCAGCGAGGCGCACCACGTCTTCGAACCGGCGCGTCTTCGCGGGCGTGAAGGCGACCGGGCGGCCGTTGTGCAGCCGCCCGATCTTTGGCCGCCCCTTGGCGACCGGAGCGCCGTCGACGACGATGCGAACGGCGCCGGTCATCATGCGGCCTCGCGGCCAGCGGCGGTGTGGTCGAACAGCGACCAGCCGTCGTCCTCGATCGGCAACTCCGGCTCGTCCTTGTCGGCGGTCGGCATTTCGCCGCCCATGTAGCGGTCGGTGTCGGCGACGACGAGCAGGACGGGATCGCCCTGGGCGTCGACCAGCGCGTGACGCAGCGGGTCGGTCTTGCTCATCGAGAGCACGCCCCGGATTCCGTCCTTGACGACGACCTTGTCGAGCACGGCCATGATAACCGGCCGACCGTCGGCGGCGATGATGCGCACCGCCCGGCTGACCATCGAGCGCACGGCATCGCGCGCCGACACGATGATGTCGGTCTGTTCGCCCTCGCTCATCTCGGCCCAGGTCTTGGGCAAATTCTTGATGCGGTCGGTCAGCCAGCCGGTGAGGTCGCCGCCGAGGGTTTCGGAAACGAGCTCCACCGTGTTTTCGGTGTCTTCGGATTCGATGGGCTTCATGTCTCTGGACCTTTCAGTGTGAGGAAATAACGCGGCCGTGCGCCCCTTGGCCTGTTCGTGAGATCCATGCTTCCGTTCCAGCGACGCGACAGGGACGCTTGGTATGCCGGGCAGGGCCGCGCTGCCCCCGGAAATGGTGGAACGGGTCCGACATTGTGGGCTTGGCCCGCCGCCTCGGAACCGGGCGACAAAGGGTTGGACGTTTCCGCGTCCACGACAGCCGCCGGCAAGCGGCTCTCGAAGAGGCGGGAAAAGGCGGCCGGGGCGCTACCCCCGGCCAAGTCTAGGGAGGCTTCACGTAGCGGAAACGAGCCGTTCGCGCCGAAGCGCCACACGGCTCGGGGAAGGGAAAAATGGCGGGACGGGCCGTGTGCCATGACTAGTCCGCCCCGCCAAGGTTGGCTGGCTGACGATCAGCCAGGGAGGAAAGCAGCCGCGCGCGAAGCGCGGGAGTGGTGGTTTCCGCCAGCAGTTCGCGGGCGCGCCTCTCTCGCGGAGTCCAGTCCGCAAGCGTCGTCTTTTCGACCTTGATGTCCGGCTGCCGGTACATGCGGATCGTCCGCGTGGTGCCGTCCGCCTCGACCACGAACCTGTATCCGCAGGTCTTGCACTCCCGGCGCTCGATCCACCCCTTTCGGGTGTCGTTGCTTGATCTTATCCGCGATGGCTTGTGGCACTTCGGGCAGTCCATTCGCTTTTCCTCGCGCTTCTCGTCGGATTAGCCCCGATGCGCAGTTGCCTTCACGCCGCAATCTCTGGCAGAAAATTCGGAGGCGTTCCGACGCCCTTCCGGTCCGCCAGCGCCTTGAGATAAGGACGCCACTTCCAGGCGATGCCATTGACCGCCCACTTGTACACGGCCTCGCGGTCGACAGCCTCGCCGCTCATCCTGGACAGCTCGGAGGCAACAGCGGTGCCACCGCCCAACGCCTCGATAAGTTCACGGTGTGTTTTCATGGGGAAGGATTATCCGAACAATCTTCGGAGAAGTCAAGCCGAAGATTCGTCCCATGACGCACCTATCGGAAAAGCGGGGCTTTTTTTGCGCGCAATCCAATTAAAATTTGATCCAAGTCCGAAAAATCTTCGTATCCACGCTTGACAATCCGAAAATCATTCGGATAAGATACGTCCATCAACAGCAGAGCCCCCGGGATCGGTACACCCCTCCGATCCAGACCGACCCCGGGGGACAGGAGACAGGAAGATGGACCGCGAAGCCGAAGCGAAAGAAGCGATGTACGACGGCAAGGACGCCCGTCGCGCCGGTCTCTCGATCCAGGCCAATCCGCACATCCCCGGCACCCGCGAATACAGCGCATGGGACGAGGGTTGGTCGCTGGAGGACAGCTTCATCCGCAAGGCGCAGAGGGAGGCCGCGTGATGACCGACCCCTTCGCCCGATGGGAAGCCGCGTTGCGCGAGAACGAGCGCACGATGGAAGCGATCAAGGAAGCCTGCGACAGCATCGAGGCCGCGCTGGCGGCGCAAGCCGAGGCCCTGCGGACGATCCGCGACAGGCTCATGCAGAAGGAAGCCGCATGATGACAGACCACACCATAGCGCCCTGGACCGAAAGCCCGGCTGAGGACGGCGTGATCGAGGCCATCGACGGCGAGGACCGCATCCCGATTTGCGTGGTCGGCAACCCCGACGAACCGATGCGCGACAGCGACCGCGCCAACATGCACCTGATCATGGCCGCGCCCGAGATGTTCGCCGCGCTGGATGCCGCCGAGACGATGCTGCGCTGCCTGCCGGACACCACCACCAACGCCAACGGCACGCGCCCGACGATGACGACCCGCGCCGCGCTGAGAATCGTCCGCGCCGCCATCGCCAAGGCGAGGGCCGCGTGATGATTGCGCTCAATATTCTCCACGACGACCGGAGCAATTTCATCGAATGCAATTCCTTGTTGGATCGGGCAACGTTTGAGCCGATCCCCGGCACGCTGGACGCGGACGCGCTTGAAGTGGTCGCAGAATACGACGCGGCAATTGCCGAGGTTGAGGGCAAGGACGCGGAGATTGCGCGGCTGCGGGTTGCGCTCCAGCGCATCACCGATAGCGCGAACGACCTGCTCAACGAGATGGCGAGCAATCCGGGCAAGCAGGGCAATTGGGGCGGGCTGGCCGCGCATGTCCAGATGGCCCGCATCGCGCTTGAGAGGGGGGAATGATGACCTTCCGCCACTGGTTTGCCTTCGCCGTTTCGTCGCTCGCCACGATTGGGGCCGCCGCCGTGCTTTGGGCCGGGATCTACGCGCTGCTGGTGGTGTCGTGATGTGGTCCGAGCACTTTTTCCCGATGCACGCCCGGCTTGTTCTGGCCGGTGTCGATTGGTGGCGGGCCGTCGAGATGGCCGCCGCCCATGCCTGGAGGATGGTTCAATGCGCGCGTACCTGATGCCGTTCCTAGTCGCCGCCCTGCTGTGCGGGGTCGTGATCGCCATGACGGAGTATGTGAGATGACGTGGCTTTTCTGGCTCGCACTCGCCGCCGTCTTTGTCGGGATCGCCCGGCAGCCTAAGCACAGGCCGCTGCGGCCGGTGGCGCAGATCAACAGCGCCGACCTCGCGCTTTGCCTGCGCCGGTCGGCCAAGGAAGGACAAGCATCATGATCGCTCGCTTCCGCCGCTGGATCGAATGGCGCTACGCCGTCGCGCAGGCCAACCGCGCATTGCGGCGGGCCAGGCGGGCGCGACGCAGGATCTTCCCCGGCCCCTGGATCGACGGGGCCAAGGCTTATCGGAAAGGATGGAGCCAATGAACGAAATGAGCACGATGCCCACGAGCAACGCCCTTGTCATCTTCGACAAGACGTTCACGCCTGCAACGCTTTTCGAGCCCGGAAAGCTGGACCCGCTGATCGAGCATGTCCGAGCGGCCGTCAAGGCCGAGGACCGCGATGCGACGACGCCGGCCGGGCGCGACCGGATCAAGAGCCTCGCCTACAAGGTGACGCGCACCAAGACGACGATCGACGCGGCCGGCAAGCAGCTTGTCGCCGACGAGAAGAAGCGCCTGGCGGCGATCGATGCCGAGCGGCGGCGCGTCTGGAACGAACTGGAAAACCTTGCCGACGAGATCCGCCAGCCGGTCACCGAATACGAGAACCGCGAGAAGACGCGGGTCGAGGCCCACAAGGCGGCGGTCGAAGCGATCGGAAACCTCGACTTTTTCGCAAGCCAGCCGACGACGGATGAAATCGCCGCCCGGCTTGCCGAGGCGGAGGCGGTCGGCGTGGATCACGAAGAGTTCACCGCCCTCGCCACCAAGGCGAAGGATGTCGTCGTCGGCTCCCTTCGCGCCAAGCTGGAGGCCAGCCGAAAGGCGGACGCCGAGCGCGCCGAACTGGAACGGCTGCGCAGGGAGGCGGCCGAACGCGAGCAGCGGGAACGCGAGGAACGCGCTGCCGCCAAGGCGCGAGAGGAAGCCGAGCAAAAGGCGCGGGAAGAGCGGGAGAGGCAGGCCCACGAGTCCGCCGAGCGCGAGGCCAGGATCAAGGCCGAGGCGGAGGCCCGCGAGCGCGCCGCCAAGGAGGCCGCGGAACGGGCGGAGCGCGAGAAGCGCGAGGCCGAAGAGGCGGCCAAGCGTGCGGAGGAGGCAAGGGTTGCCGCCGAGAAGAAGGCCGAGCAGGAGCGGGCCGAGGCGGAGCGCCGTGCCGCACAGGCAAAACGGGAAGCCGAAGAGGCCGCCCGCGAGCGCGCCAAGGAAGCGGTCGAGCAGGAGCGGCGGCGACTGGAGGCAGAGCAGCGCGCCAAGGAGGAGGAGGCCCGGAAGCGCGAGGCGAACCGCCAGCACCGCGCCAAGGTCAACAATGTGGCGGCTGCGGCTCTCGTTCTGGCCGGGCTGAGCGAGGACGCCGCCAAGGCCGCCATCGCGGCGATCGCCAAGGGCGCCGTTCCCCACGTCACGATCGCATACTGAGAGGATGCCATGGTCGACCAGCCCGAAATCTTCGCCATGCTCGCCGGCAACGAACCGCTGCCGCCCGAGTACGAGCAGCACGGCACCGTCCGCTATTACCCCGACGTCATCCAGGGCACCGACGAATGGTTCGCCATGCGCCGCGGCCTGCTGACGGCGAGCGAGATGCACCTGATCCTCACGCCGACCCTCAAGGTGGCCGCCAACGAAAAGGAACGCACGCACCTTTACGAGTTGATGGCCCAGCGCATCACCGATTACGTCGAGCCCAGCTATGTCGGCGACGACATGATGCGCGGATGGGCGAGCGAGGATGAGGTTCGCGCCATCTATGCCGAGCACTTCGCGCCGGTCAGGCAGGTCGGCTTCGTCACCAACGACGAATGGGGTTTCACCATCGGTTATTCGCCGGACGGCTTGGTCGGCGACGACGGCCTGATCGAAATCAAGTCGCGCCGCCAGAAGTTCCAGGTCCAGACGCTGACCGAGGCCGTCGTGCCGCCCGAGTTCATGTTGCAGATCCAGACCGGGCTGCTGGTCACCGGGCGGACGTGGTGCGATTTCCTGTCCTACTGCGGCGGCCTGCCCATCGCGCCGTTCCGCGTCTACCCCGACGACAAGATCCAGGCGGCCATCGTCGAGGCGGCAGCGGCATTCGAGGAGCGGCTGGCCGAGAAGATGGCCGCCTATCACGCTTCAATCCGCGCGCTCAAGGCGATTCCAACGGAGCGTCGCGTCGAACAGGAGATGTACGCATGACAACCGATCTTTCGCCGACCATCGTTCCGAAAAGCGACCAGATCAACGCCGACGACCTGATCACCGGGCCGCGCACCATCACGGTCACGAAGGTGTCGCTGCTGACCGCCGCCGACCAGCCGATCGCCATCAACTACGAGGGCGACGACGGCAAGCCCTACAAGCCCTGCAAATCCATGCGCCGGGTCATGGTGAGCATCTGGGGACCGGACGGCGCCAAGTACACCGGGCGGCGCATGACGCTCTACCGCGACCCGACCGTCAGCTTCGGCGGCCAGCAGGTCGGAGGCATCCGCATCTCGCATATGTCCGACATCGACAAGCCGATCACGATGGCGCTGACGGTGACGCGCGCCAACCGCAAGCCCTACACCGTCCAGCCCATCGCGTCGCAGAAGCCGACCGCGTCGGCAGCCGCCCCCGCCACCGAGACGCGCGCCAAGCTGACGCCCCAGCAAATGATTGACACCGTCGCCGCCGCGCCGACCGTCGAGGTGCTGGACGACTTCATCGCGCGCAACGCCGCCGCCGTCGACTGGCTGCGCGACAACAAGCCCGAGATCCACGGCAGGTTGATGGCCGCGGTCGGTGCCCGGCGCACGGAACTGGACATGGCCGACATGCCGACGATCGACCCCGAAGACCCGGCGAACGTCATGGCGGCGGGGTGATCGCTGATGGGCACAAACACGAAGATCGAATGGACCGGTGCGACGTGGAATCCGCTGGTCGGATGCTCTGTCGTCGCCGCTGGCTGCCGGAACTGCTATGCCATGCGGATGGCGTCGCGGGTCGAGGCGATGGGAACGGCCCCGCACTACGCCGGCACCACGACGCGGGTCAACGGAAAGGCGGTCTGGACCGGCAAGGTCAACGGCGCGCCAGAGAAGATCGTGCTGCAACCGCTGCGCTGGAAACGGCCGCGCCGGATCTTCGTCAACTCGATGAGCGACTTGTTCCATGAGAGCGTCCCGGACGAAGCGATCGACCGCATCTTCGCGGTGATGGCGCTGTGCCCGCAGCACACGTTCCAGGTGCTGACCAAGCGGCCGGATCGGATGAGGGCGTATCTTTCGACGCCAACTCGGCACGACATCATAGCGGCGCGGTGGAACTATCACCCGAGCCGGCCCAAGGGTGGCGACAGCCGGACCGCTGGCTTGTGGCCGTTCCCCAACGTCTGGCTCGGCACCAGCGTTTCGACCCAGGCCGACGCCGACGCGAACATCCCCCATCTGCTGGCGACCCCGGCGGCGGTGCGGTTCCTGTCGTGCGAGCCGCTGCTGGGGCCGGTCGACCTTCGCGGCATCTGGACGCATTGCCCTACGCATGACTTCGCCAGCGGATTTTGCGTCGGACCATGCCCGGATCGACGGCGCATTGACTGGGTTATCTGCGGCGGCGAGTCCGGCCCGAAGCGCCGGCCGATAGACCTGCAATGGGCGCGGTCCCTTCGCGCCCAGTGCGCCGCCGCCGGGGTGCCGTTCTTTTTCAAACAGGTCGACAAGGTCCATCCGATCCCGCCCGACCTGATGGTGCGGGAGTGGCCGTCGTCCGACAAGCGGACAGACAAAGGAGAAGATCAATGAGCGTGCTTTGCATATATCACGGGAACTGCGCTGACGGGTTCGGGGCCGCGTGGGCGGTCTATCATCGGTTCCGGAGCAGCGAAAACCTGCCCGTCGAGTTCGTCCCCGGCGTCTATGGCAATCCGCCGCCTGACGTGACCGGGCGGCACGTGCTGATGGTCGACTTCTCCTACAAGCGACCCGTGCTTCTGGAAATGGCAGGTAAGGCCAGGAGCATCGTCATCCTCGATCACCACAAAACGGCGGTCGAAGATCTCGCGGGGTTTCGGGAACCGGCGCCCTTCGCGCAATGGCAGGATCCGGACCACATGCTGGTCGAGGGAGACGCCGAACCGATTGCCGCACTCTTTGACATGGACAGGTCGGGGGCCGGGATCACCTGGGATTTCTTCTTTCCCCACGAGAAGAGGCCGCGCCTGATCGACCACATCGAAGACCGCGACCTCTGGCGCTTTAACCTCGACGGCACGCGCGAGATCCAGGCCGCCGTCTTCTCCTACCCCTACGACTTCGAGACGTGGGACAGGCTCATGCTGGACACCGACCTGGACGCTCTGCGCGCCGAGGGCCGGGCAATCGAGCGCAAGCACTTCAAGGACATCGACGAACTCCTGAGGGTGACGACGCGCCGGATGGTGATCGGCGGTTTCAACGTGCCGGTCGCCAATCTGCCCTACACGCTGACCTCGGACGCCGGACACAAACTGGCGAACGGCGAACCCTTCGGCGTCTGCTACTGGGACACACCCGAGGGCCGCGTGTTCTCTTTGCGCTCGACCGATGCTGGCGAGGATGTGTCGGCTATCGCCAAGACCTACGGTGGTGGAGGACACCGCAACGCCAGCGGTTTCCGCATGCCTGCGGGGTGGGAAGGCGACTTGTCCGACAAGCGGACAGGAGGAAGCGATGAGTGATCTACCCGCGCGCCGCTGCGAAACCTGCTGGCACGTCACCGGCAGCGCCGCCTTCCCCGACTGCGACCACCCGAGCGGGGAGCCGTGCGGCGACGACTACGAGAAGTGGGAAGAGCGGCCGACATACAACCACCTGGAGGTTGGGTTCCGCCACTTGCCGCTGACACAGAGGGAGATCGAGCAAAGGCTTAGGCGCACCTGCGAGGAAATCGCCCAGGACGCCCGCGCCGCCCTGTCCGCCACCCCCGTTACCGGACAGCCCGAGGGGACGGCGCAAGCGGACACGCCGACACAAGAGAAACTGCTGGCCGCGATGTTGTGGATCGACACGTTCGAGCCGGAAACAACGGCGGCGGCAGAAGCCAAATTCGGCTTCAAGCTGATTTCGTAAAGGAGCATTCAGATGACCAAGACAATCGAGCCGTTTTTCGTGGTCTGGAACCCTGCGCACGGACTGCCGCGCTACAAGCACGGCACATTCGACGGGGCCAAGACCGAGGCCGAACGCATGGCGAATGCGCATCCGGGTGACGAGTTCTTCGTGCTGGCGGTCGCCGGCCGCGCTGTTCGACAGAACCCTGTCGAATGGACACCAGTCGACGACATTCCGTTCTGACCGTTTGGGAGGCCCTCATGCGTCACCGCCGCTTCAATTCCAGATTTCGTATCGCCTACATGCACAGATGTAGGCGCCAGAAGGGAATTAGGGGTTTTAGTTTTTCGAGATGGCTGACTCGGCGCTGGATGGCACCGGGGGCCTATCGGGCGTGGATGAGACTGCAACACGAGAGAGACATGCGGCGGCACGATCTGCGCTGCCTGTACCGATAAGGAGCATCACCCGGCCATGATCAGCGCCATCGCCTTTTCAGCGCCCCGTCTGGCGGCAAATCCGGGCGCCACAGAGGCGAAGAGACAAAACGGGCTATCGGAGTAGGGAAATGAACTTCGCGCACAGGGCGCCCGCTTTACCCAGGCTGCTCGATCTCTACGAGGTCGCCGATATCCTCGGCTGCCACTACGAGACGGCGCGGCTGATGTGCAAGCGCGGGCAACTCCCTTACGTCAAGCGCCCCGGTTTCGGAAACCCTTAGCGAGCCGTCCGCGCCATCGCGTCGCTCTTCGCCTTCGATCCGGCCGAACTTAGTGGGACGCCAAAAGCTGGCTCCCTGACCAAAGCCGCGCCAACGGCGCCCCGCTTTAGGCGCGCCTTCAAAGTGCCAATCCCGATACCAGTGCGTTTGCTAATCTCGCGCAACGTGAGCGATTCGCCTTCGTGGTCATACCGCTTCGCGCGCCTCGTTGACGCCAATCCCTTATCAGGCGGAATTGAGATAGCTTCCTCGAAAGACCAGCCGCGCGAGAGGCGGTCGTATATGAGGGCGCGGCCCAGATCGAGGGCAACGCACCACTGGCGGAGGGTCTTTTCCTCGCCATTATGCCTGATGCGAATTTCCGTCTTGGCAACACGCTCCCGCAACCGTCGCGCCTTTGAGATGGGCTCGCGTACCGCTTGCTCTACGCTCCAGCCCTGCCGAAAGATGCGATCATACAGAAGGCCGAAGCGCATCCCGGCGCGCTCTGCGAGTTCGATGAGCAGTAGCTTCTCACCATCGTAGACCACGCGAATGTTTATCTCTCGATTGCGCTCCTGGGTCTCGTAGGTTGCCCATCGAATATTCCCTGGATGGTAGCCTTTCTCATTGTCGGTTCTGTCGAGTGTCCACCTCTGGCCATCATCGGGTGGCAAACCAATTGTCTCGATCGCGTACTGATAAAAGGCCGGGAATGAATGCCACTCATCCGCGACGGAGAGCCCTCGCGCTCTGTAGCGTGGAAAACCGGGATCGGCAGGATTGTAGCAACGCGACATCATCCGATGCCAACGTCGCTTTAGAAGAGGCCAGCCGGCTGGCCGTAATCTCTGACCCTTCCTAGGCATAACGCCCCCCAAGATTGCGGAGGTATTATCTCACGTCTTTTTCATGGAGGCAATTGTTGAGTCCTTATTTTGGCTCGACGAACTGCTGCCGAAATAATAAGAAACCACCTGTTCCGCCTTGGCCGACACGTAGCCGATGAGCGCGCCGGCCAGCGCCGAATCGGCCACCCCATAGCCGAACAGGATGGCGAAGACGGTGGCGAAGAAGCCGCCGATGATGACGCCGCCCAGGATGCGGGGCGTCCACGGGTCCTTGCTGTCGACCTCGCGCCGCCGGGCGCTGTCGCGGTCGGCCGCGTTGATGCGCTCCAGGTCGATGTCCAGTTCCTTGAGCCGCACCGCGAAGTCCTGGTCCGCCGTCTTGAGCGCCATCAGGGTTTCGGGCGATGCGCCTTGCAGTGCGGCGGCGATTTCGGCTTCGTCCGCGCCCTCGGTCAGCCCGAGTGCGCCAGCCACCGCCTTCGTCGCCAGCCCGGCCAGCGGCCCGCCCAGCGCCGTGGCGATGGTCGGCGCGACGGTGCCGATCAGTCCCTTCCAGTTGAATGCCATGTCAGTACCCCCCGATTCGCAACAGGTCCGCGATGCGCTGCGCCCGCGGCCCAACCTGTTTCGCCCACCGGCTGTCAAGCGCCTCGTCAGCCGCCTTGGCGTAGTCGCCGGCCCTGAGCGCGGCCAGCATGTTCGAGAAGCCCGACAGGCGCGGCCATCCCAGGTTGAAGCACATGTTGACCAGCGCCCGCTGGCCGTTGTCGCCCATCTTGCGCCACCACGGCACGTTGCGGTCGAGGTCGGCCATCGACCGGACAATATCGTTCTCGCACAGGTATTCGGCCTCGGCCTTGGTTATCCCGACGTCGTCGAGATTGCGCCCGATGCCGATGGTCAACTTGCCGACCGTGTCCTTGTAGGGCTTGAGGATGATGCCCTCGTCGCGGATCAGGTCGTTGAGGATGTCCTGGCGGTCGATCATTGCTCGCTCCTCATCTGCCGCCGCATCGCCGCGACTTCCTCGAGGATGCGCACGGTGCGCTCGTCGATCCGCCCGTTGGTTTCGGCCTGGGTTTGCAGCACCTTGCGAAGATCGGCCTGTTCGATTTCCACCTTGCCGACGCGATCGGCCGTGGTGTTGAGCCGCTCGTGCGCGGCCCCGGCCGCGACCAGCCCGGACACGGCGAGGGCCATGATCCACTTGATCCAGCCGTTCCGGGCGTCTTGACTCCCGCCCCCGGCCCCGTCCATCGTGTCTCTCGCCATGTGCTCACCTCTTGCTAGGTGGTTGCGTGGAAGTCCCCGGCCGGGCTTGTACGGCTCGGCCGGGGGCGCTCTGTCATGCGGCTTGGTCTATCGCAGCCAGCCACGCCTCGGTCACGGCGGCAACCTGTCCCTCAACCGAGGAAACGAAGGTGAACACTTCATCACCATCGCCCGTGGCGATACCGAACGCGCCGCCTTCGATCAGCGTGTAATTTGCGGGAGCGCCCGCCGCCGTCGCCATGATCGACTTGACGCGGGCGAAGATGTCCTGGGCGGAGCGGAGATGGTTGATGGCGTTCTGCAATTCCCCGCCGACCGGGGTTGATGTGTCGATGACGTGATGGGCCATTTCTATAGTCCTTCCTGCTTGAGTAAGAGTAGGGCGTCAACAACCTTGCCTTCGGCTTGCAGCGCATCCGCTTTCCGCCTCATGCCCGCAAGGTAACTTGCCCTGGAATTGGGGACATACGGTTGAGGTTCGGGCGGTGGGAAGTCCTTGACCTCCCACCCGAACGTCACGCCGGCCGCGCCGATGGAAACGGTCTGTTCAAGGTATTGCGCGTCGGGATCGTGCGCGGGCTGCGCTGCGCGGATCAGCGGCAGCCAGACAATGTTGCCGCCGTCGTCGCGGTGCAGTTCCGGCATCATCCGCGTTCTTAGGACGGTGCCCAATTCTCGGTTGACTTCGGCGTATTCAAGCATCGTTTCCCCCTAGAACACGAAGTCGCCGTTGGCCGTGAAGGTATGGATCGTATAGCCGCCCGCGCTGGTCACGGTGCCGCCGGTCGCGACCTGCGACCCGGCATATCTAATGATGACCACGCCGTCACCGCCGTCGCCGCCCACGTTCCAGCTGCTCGCATTTCCGCCGCCGCCACCGCCGCCACCCCCCTTGCCGTCCGTTCCCGCGCCGCCCGCCGCCGCCGACGCGCCGCCCGTGCCGCCGCCGCCGTTGCCGCCCGGCGTCTGGTCATGGGTCGCGTAAGACCCCGCCGAACCGCCGCCCGCATAGGTCACGGACGATCCCGTAATGCTGCTTGCAACGCCGTCGCCCCCAGCACCGCCAGTCGAGCCAGAATAGGCGTCCGCCCCAATCTCTCCGGCCCCGCCGCCCCCGCCGCCGCACCATCCGGTGGCGCTAAAACTGTCGCCGCCGTCGTTACCCTGGCCGACCGTGCCCGCGCCCCCGGCAGCCGTGACGGAATACCCCGCTCCGCCGCCAGAGCCGCCCGATTTACCCGCCCCGCCGTTGGCGTCCGCCGCCGCGCTGGCGCCGCCGCCGCCGCCGATGGCCGTGTGACCGTTCCACGAACTGTTGCCGCCGTTCGTGCCCAGTGCCCCCGCCGTCGCGCCACCCACTCCACCAGTACCGACCACCACGGCATAGGTATTCGGCTCCACGCCGAGGTCCGTCCCGGTCAGCAGGCCGCCCGCACCACCGCCACCCGCCCCGCCGGAGCCGGCCCCATAGCAGGCCGCGCCGCCGCCGCCGCCCGCAACGATCAGGTATTCGAGGTCCAGCGGCCCGCCGCCACCGGCAGCCCCGGAAGCCGCCGCGCCATAACTCATCGGCCCCTGCATCACGCCGCCTCCAGGTTACCGTCGATGTGCCACTCCCCGTCCGTCCGCTTCCAAACAACGGCGATGGCGTATTGCTCGGCCAGTTTAGCCGTTTTTGAGAACGGATATCGCAGGTTGTCCGTGCCCTCGACGGCCACCGTAACCTGACCGGCGCCGAGATTGACCACCGTCACCTGGAAGCCATCGTCAAGATCCTCCGTGCTGTTCTGGGGGCACGTCAGCGTGACCGCCGTCGCCTTGTTCATGTAGACGATCTTGCCGTTGTCGGCCGCCGTCAGCGTGTGGGCGTCGTCGTAAGTGACTCGGCCGGCCGAGATCGGAAGGACGCCCGAAGTCACTTCCCACGTCACTTTTGTCGCCATCAGTACCACTCCTCATTCAGTGGAACGCCCTCGGCCGCGTGCGCCTTCCGTTCGGCCCACAACCGATACCGGCGGCACAGCGGGTACAGGATCAGATGCAGGCCCAGCGTCATGTAAAATTGCTTGACGTGCTCGCGCTCATGGCGGATCAGCGCCGCGTCGTCCTCGTGGCCGCGCAGGATGGCGATGACGGGGCCGTAGCAATAGCCCCAGAACATCGCGCCGTCCTTGCGAAGCGGCAGGCGATCGCGGACCAGGATGGGAACGAGCCTCACGGCAGTTGCTCCCGGAGCGCCGCAATCTCGGCTTCCCGCTCCGCCAGCCAGACGGCGCCCTCTGGGGTCAGCACGGCCTCGCGCAGCCGGCGCGGGGTGATTTGCGCTTCGATGGCGTCGATCCTCGCTTGTACCTGCGACCGGACGGCGGCGACAGGATCGCGGGTGTCCGGCTTTTCGGCGGTTGCTACGGTCTTCGCCGTCACGTCGAGGACGAGCGTGTTCATGACAGTTTCCTCCGGAAGACGTAGATTTTACCCGTGGCCTGAAAGCCGCCGCCATTCCAAAACAAGCGTAGGGCGTTGACCGCATTAGTGTTCGCCTTTAGACGACCGCCAGGAAGAGGCTCGATTGTCGTTCCGTTGTTAAATCCATAACAACCAACGAAGTAAACCGCCTTTACTGATCCAGAATTGTTTGGATGAAGCAGAACAATATCGATCCAACACCCTTCGGTTGTTTCGTTTCCAACCGTGCCAGTTGCGCTAATTGAGTCAACATTATCTTGGTTGTCGGCGTAGTCTCCTGATGTTGCGAGGAATGTGCTGCCGTTGTCTTGTGAAAATCTAGCTTCTAGCGTAACGCTGTCCGTCGCCGGTATGCATCCCTGCACCGACACCAGATAGTCATACCCCGCCGCCAGCCCGGTGATGTCGATGTTGGTGACGGCGGTGATGTCGGCGCCGCTGACGAACTCCCAGGCGCCGCCCGTTGTCGGCTTGTCGTCCAGGTCGTTATAGCTTCCGGATGTGGCGACAGTAGCGAGGCCAGATACCATACCAGCGGCGATGGACGTTGACCGGGTGCCGTAGGTCACTTCGACGCTATCGGCCGGGATGGCTGCGTCGAAGGTCAGTGTCGTGCCGGAAATGCTGTATGTGTTGTGGTGCTGCGTCACGCCGTCGAAAGTGACGATGACAGCGGCCTCAGATACAGCGGCGACAAGGGTCAACTCGGCGGTCGTGTTCTTTGTGTAATCGACGCCGGCGGCGAAGGTTTCCACAGACTGCGACACATAGGACGCAGCCTCGGCGGCGCTGGCGGCGGCAGCGGCGGCGCTGGCGGCTGCCTGGGCAGAACCCTCGATATCGGCCAGGTCATATGTCGAGACGATCGCGGCTCCGTCTTCGTCGAAGCCCAACACCTTCCCGGCCCGCGACGACTTGGCCGGCAGTTGAACCGGCGTCGTCGAATCGTCGGACGGCAGCAGGGTCAGCGCGCGGTCGATGTCGCGGCGGATTTCCTGCGCGATCATGAACAGCCGCTGGAACTCGCGGTTGACGGTCGCCGCCTTGAAGTCGCCCGCCGTGGCGTAGTTGCTTGTCCGCTGGATCGGCACCGAGCGATACAGCGTGTAGATGTCAGCCGCCGTCGCCGGGGTCGCAGTTCCCGCCAGGGTGATCGCGCCGCCATCCTCTTCCCCGACGTCGGCCACCGTGTAATGCGTGGTCAGCGTCAACGTGGTGGTTACCCCG
>JAAYYM010000164.1 GCA_012515365.1 Clostridia bacterium | reverse complement strand
CAGCAGTTTTTCAATTTCCATTGATGTCTTCTCATAATCATCCTGTCGCTGCAGATCGATTCTCATCTGACATTGTCCCACCCCCATATAGGTGATAAATCGAGAGGATGACATGGTTTGATACAGATTTTGAGGAACGATCATGATAAATACCGTCACGATCAGTAACAGCAGCATTGTGATATATATTTTTTTCCGAATGATCACATCCTTAATTCCAAGGAACAGATTGGTATTGATCCATGTATTCTTTGCTAAAGACCATTGGTTCTTACCGCCCTTCTCTTCGCCACCTATGTCGCGTAATGCCAGAGCAGAAGAAATCTGACGGATTCTTCGTAATATACGTGACACATAACTGACGATCCACAAATAAATCAGTACACATCCCAATAATCCAAGTACACATCCCAATACTCCATTTGAACCTTTTCCCATATACAAATGAATATTAGACAGGAAAATATTTTTTACCAATAATGAGCATATGTATCCACAACTGCAGCCTGCTACAGCAATCGCGATGTACGTTCCAAGATAAAACATTCGAATGTCCTTTGCTGATACACCAATTGCTTTCATGATTCCTATCTCTCTGAAATCTTCCTCAAGCTTTGTGAGTAATGTAAATCGAATACATAAAAATGCAACTAAAACGATCAAAATACTGATCAATACAATAATGGCTATCATCATTCCGTCAGACAATGTCTGTATCAAACGGAAAAATGGATATGTGATCGCCGGACCGTTACATGGGAGTTCTGCAGCTGTATAGGCTTCTGAAAATGCAGATACCGCCTTCTCATCCTTTAATCTAAACTCAATCAGATACTCTTCTTCTCCGTGAGGTTTGATTTCTTCATAATCCTTCTCGCTGATCAGAAACCGTTTTGAGGAAGCAAATGAAGAATTCATTTGTCCGTCACGCAAAAAGCCTGCGATAGTCAACTGTTTCTTCCCTACCATCATCTGATCTCCCGACTTCAGATCAAAGGCTTTCCAATAGCAAATCGGAACATAGACTTCTCCCTCATCCGGCTGAATCACATTCTGATTACTGTCGATCAGATAATCAAACTCTTTATTTTGTACACAAAAACCATTATCGCCTACTTGATCTGTCATCGAATGTTCAGCCATGACCAATTGGCTGTTATCAATATTTAGGAAGTCTGAAATCTGTAGACTTAAGACATCCTCTTGACTGTCTGCAAACTCATTCAGTCTGACTCTGTCAAGCTCGCCTTCATGCATTTGCAAAAAATGAGGAAGCTTTGTCTGTTCGACAAATGCATCTGCACTTTTTAACAAATCCTCTGTCATAATGGCTGCGAGTGAAACCAAAAAGGATGCTGCCGTTATAAAAAGTGTGAGAAGAATCGTAACAAGCCGATTTTTCTTAATATGATTGTACGCCATTTTTCTAAACATAATTACCTCTCTACTTTATCTCCGATTCTTAGATACAATACTTGTTTTTACACGACCGACCGACGGTCTATTAATAAAATAGCATAACACTGCTTAAATGTCAATCTAAGATTTAATCGAATTTCCTATAGATTTTTAGAAAAAAATCTACTATAATATTGATGTACATAATTCACGCGCAAAGGTGCGCATTTTTTTAATGCGCCTTTGTGCGCGTTTTATGGAGGAAATTTCTATGTCAGTTAAATATGTTTTTGTTACAGGTGGCGTTGTTTCCGGCTTAGGCAAAGGAATCACTGCTGCATCCTTAGGTAGATTATTAAAAGCCCGTGGTTATAAGGTAACCATGCAGAAATTTGATCCGTATATCAATATTGATCCCGGAACAATGAATCCGATCCAGCATGGAGAAGTATTCGTCACAGATGATGGGGCTGAAACAGATCTGGATCTTGGCCATTATGAACGTTTTATTGATGAGAGTCTGAATAAAAACTCAAATGTAACAACCGGTAAAATATACTGGTCGATTCTTCAAAAAGAAAGACGTGGAGATTTTGGCGGCGGTACCGTTCAGGTTATTCCCCATATTACAAATGAAATCAAAAGTCGTTTTTACAGAAATACGACAGATGACAACATCCAGATTGCCATTATTGAAGTAGGCGGTACAGTCGGTGATATCGAAAGTCAGCCTTTTCTTGAAGCAATCCGGCAGTTTCAGCATGATGTCGGCAGAGATAATGCCATTTTAATACATGTAACACTGATTCCTTATCTGAAAGCATCTCAGGAAATGAAAACAAAGCCGACACAGGCCAGTGTAAAAGAGCTTCAAGGAATGGGAATCCAGCCGGATATCATCGTATGTAGAAGTGAATATCCACTTGATAAACAGATTAAAGAGAAAATTGCTCTATTTTGTAACGTACCATCCAATCATGTATTACAGAATCTTGATGTCGAATATCTGTATGAAGCTCCGTTAGCCATGGAGCGAGAGCATCTTGCCCAAGTTGCATGTGAATCTCTAAAGCTTGACTGCCCGACTCCTGATCTGGAAGAATGGATGAGCATGGTCAATAATCTTAAAACACCGATCAACCAAGTTACCATCGCATTGGTTGGTAAATATATACAGCTTCATGATGCTTACATCAGCGTTGTTGAGGCATTGAAGCACGGTGGAATCAATCAGCATACTGTAGTAGAAATTAAATGGATTGATTCTGAAATTCTAAATGAAACGAATGCCGCCTCCTTGCTTACAGATATAAACGGAATCATTGTTCCGGGTGGGTTTGGTGAACGTGGTACTGCAGGTATGATACAGGCAATTTCATATGCGAGAGAACATAACATCCCATTTTTGGGGTTATGCTTAGGTATGCAGCTTGCCATTGTTGAATTTGCAAGAAATGTCGTCGGCTTTTTGGATGCGCACAGTATCGAATTAGATCCGACAACTACACATCCTGTGATCGCCCTGATGCCTGACCAGAACGGCGTGGAAAATATAGGTGGTACACTGCGCCTTGGATCTTATCCATGTGTTCTAAGTAAAGAATCTACTGCTTATGCATTATATAAAGAAGAAACTATTCACGAACGTCATAGACACAGATATGAAGTTAACAATGAATATCGAGATGTTTTACAAGAACATGGTATGTTATTATCCGGTATCTCTCCTGATGGACGTATTGTAGAAATGTGTGAACTACCTTCACATCCTTTCTTTGTTGCGACACAGGCTCATCCGGAGCTTAAGTCAAGACCGAATCGTCCTCATCCGTTATTCAGGGGATTTATCGAAGCATCACTTAAGAATACCTGATTCTTTCATACTCGAGCATGGAGATCGGTATGAATTTCAGTTCTTTCATTTTTTTGCTATTATTTTTACCAATTACAATTATCGGCTATTTTTTATTAAACAAAAAAAACCACAACGAGATTGCCAAGTTGTTTCTATTTGTCATGTCGTTGTGGTTTTATGCTTATTCTGATTATCATTTTCTGATCATATTAATCTTAAGTATTCTGCTTAATTTCGGACTTTCTGTCTGGATCCGTAAAATCAATGTCAGAAAACTTCAGAAATGTTTGTTGGCTCTCGGTATTATTTTGAATCTTGCCTCTTTGCTATACTTTAAATATACAAACTTTTTTGAAGCATCTCTCAATCAGTATTTAGGAACTTCTTTTGTCTTGAAGCAAATCATCCTGCCCTTGGGCATCAGTTTCTTTACCTTTCAGCAGATAGCCTTTCTGATCGATGCTTATCGAGATCATGATATCATATATTCTTTTTTGGATTATGCACTTTTTGTATCCTTCTTTCCAAAGATCACACAAGGACCGATTGCCCTTCATCATGAAATCATTCCTCAGTTTCATGATCCAAAAAGAAAACTGTTTTCTTATGAGTCAGCCTCAAAGGGTCTTCTTTCTCTTTCGCTTGGTTTTGCCAAAAAACTGATATTAGCAGATAATCTTGGTAGTATCGCAGACTGGGGTTATCAGAATATTTCTGTTCTTGGTACAACAAATGCTTTGATCGTGATACTGGCTTATACATTACAGATTTATTTTGATTTTAGTGGTTACTGTGATATTGCATCCGGTATTTGTCTGATGCTCAATATTGACCTGCCGATTAACTTTAATTCTCCTTACAAGTCAATTTCTATTGATGATTTCTGGAAACGCTGGCACATTACATTAACAAGATTTTTTAGGAATTACCTTTACTTTCCTATGGGAGGAAGCAAGAAAGGAACTTTACGTACTTATTTTAATATCTTCTTTATTTTTTTTGTCAGTGGACTCTGGCATGGCGCCGCTTTCACATTTATTGTATGGGGCATCATTCATGGGATAGGAATGTGCCTAAGCAAGTTAACAAAAAACATCATGAAACCTGTTCCTGTTATTTTACGATGGTTAGGAACTTTTATATTTGTAAACATCGCATGGATCTTCTTTCGCTCAGCCACACTATCTGATGCCATTCAAATGATCAGACAATTATGCTCCCTAAACTTTGCCCCCCTTTCGGCAGATATGGTCGTAATCGGACTCCCATCCGAATTCGAATTTCTCCAACAGCTGATATATCTTT
>JAAYYM010000163.1 GCA_012515365.1 Clostridia bacterium | reverse complement strand
GAGATGATCGCTGATACTTCTTTTTCATCCCTTATATTTTCAAGATAATCCCTCAGGATAAAAGCAATGGCTTCATCACGATTCTCTAATTGCTTTCGATGAATAGCCTCAACTTCACTATCAATCTGCTTCAGACATTGTTCAATAGAAGCAGTTGAAGCAACAGTAACGCTCTTCTTCTCGCCAGCCAAATATCTCTTTTTGAGTTCTTCTACAACATTTACATACTTTGCAAAGGCCTCTGCATCTTCTCCATTTGTTGAAATGACTCTTTCTACAAATTCAGTTCCATCTGGATATTCAATATTGTCATACATTATGGCAAATTTCAGTTCAGTTGCTCTCTTCTTACCATCATCTTGATAAGCTTCCTTTGTAAGTCTCTGTCCTAAAAGAATATTTTTAATAGCTTTCATATCTTCTTCATCAAGAAGATCAAATTCATCAACTACAGATGCTGTTCCTTGCGCATTACGGACTACAATCTCATTTATTTCATTGTTCAGGGCTGAAGAAAGCTGTAACCTATATCCTGCAGATGCCTCCTTGATTAGCTCTATTCCCTCCTGAGGATCCTTTCCCTTCTCTTTCCAAGCAAAGATCTTGTCACGAATAATACCCTCACCTCCGGCTTTAGGATCCAATTTATCTATCATCTTACTTATGATAGAATCTGTATCCTCCTGCCATTGATGGATATTCTGTGCCTGCTTGTCCTTTCCGTCTTTCCTTCCACCTCGTCGGTCACAAGGAAGGCCATTTCCTTCTACACCTACAATCACATTTTCAACTGCTTCATGCTGGAAACTTGTCACCAAGATTCTAGGAATAGAACGGTCATTTTTTTTCTTGTAGTATTCTTCGTATCTAGCGATTAATGCCTTGATTACCGTAGTTTTTCCTGTACCAGGAGGGCCAAGGATAAGTGCAACGTCAGGTGTATTCAGTGCAACACCTATCGCATCTTCCTGTTCAGGATTAAAGTGATACTGTTCAAACTTAGTTAACAGTTCACTTGTGATTGCCTTTTCTTTTCTATCCTGCTGATCCGTACCAATTCCATCAGAGATAATACTTGCTAAATTCCTGATAGGTGCGTCACCTCTCAGTATTTCTTCCTTTGCATTATTTCTTCTGGCTATTCTTACAGCATCTCCCACGATTGAAACAAATAGGTATCCTTTATGTGGAAGATTTTTTTGCGAACTGCCATCGAAATCTGTTATATATAATATGTTACCAACTATTCTTTTGAAAGTACCAATGGTAACCGCATGAAGTTGTTGATATCTTTGTTCATCCTTAAATGAATCCATATCTAAGACATCATCATCTTCTGTACACGCAATGATTGAACCTTCAGGAAATACCAGTCCCTTGGTTTCATCAACCTCAAAACTATATTCAAATACATCTGTTAATTCACAGTTGTAGGATGAATACTCCAGAATACCATTGTCTACTACCTGCTGGTACGCAAAAATACGATCAAGCTCGTTATAGGCATCCCATACATCGAAGTACTGCCCATCAGTCCTGATCTCACTCATTTTTTCAGCTATAGTCTGTGATATTTGTGCAACATTAGAAGACTCGGAGAATTTTACTTTTCCTCTAAGAATGTAAACAATATCTCTGTCCGCTTGATCTCTGTCATATCTTGTCAACAATTTGGCTGTATATACATTGTTCTCTCTATGAATATTTAATGCCCTATCTCTTGAGAGTAATGTGAAGCTATTACCTGCTTTTCTATAATCTTTCAAGAAAAACATATCGTTATAGCGAAATGCTTCATCAAAGTATGCTGTCGGATTATCTCTATCCCTTACACGCATATACTTACTGCTGATGATATCTGTTCCGATATGAATCTCAATCTCATTAAGAAGACCAATATCGATGATTTCCCTGAATTGTTTTACTTCTGCAATATACACAAGTCCATCTTTGTCAATTATTCTTACAAGAGCTGCATAACCATCACCTGTAAGATAAATATTATCAAGAAGTCTCTTGTTGACATCATTGAGTTTGATCAGAGTAGAATCTCCCCCATAATAAAGGGAATATTTTTCCTGAACATAATCATATTTTACTTCTACCAAAACACCTTCTGGTAAGTTGATATCATGGGCAAGTTCAAATTCACACTTGTTGTTACCGCCCCATACAATCTCTTCTGCCTTCATTATTTCCCCCTATCTTAATATTGCGTACCTAAAGAGAATTCCTCTGTAATATTCTTGATCAGCGAATTTATCCTCTTTTCTATGCGTGATATCCTCAAAGAATATAATGTCTCCTCTATCGATTTCCATCGGCTGCGCATCTTTCTGGACTGGCTTGATTGAGCTCTCAGCAGCCTTCTTTAAATACAATTCTCTGCCGCTGTTGTTCATTACGTAATACTTACCATCCTTAGCCATTCGAATAACAAAATACGGAGCCACCGGACTATCAAACT
>JAAYYM010000162.1 GCA_012515365.1 Clostridia bacterium | reverse complement strand
TATTATCATGAAAATATGTATATTTTTGCTTTGATAGTACAATTGATAGGAATAATGAATACTTCAGAGCTTTATAATTATGTTCCTAATAGTAGTAATTATCAAAGAGACTGCTTTTGTAATCATATGAAATTTATAGAAGATAATATCGCTTTGATATTTACAGAGGATGATGAATGTCCTGTAAAATGGGGCGAAATTTTGCGTCCTTTTAAGCAAATGATATATGAGGGCAGTTATCCTGGAATACATGAAAATGATATATGGTTTAGATATTGTAATGATTTACGTTTTTTTGATTGCTCATATGAAATTGCTAAGAATTATAAGTCATATAGCAGAATAAAAAACAGATTGGCATTTGATCTTGGGAATACTCAAGCGGATGTGATGAAAGAAGTCAATTTGTGTAAAGCTTTTTTTGATAAAAATCCAAAGCCAGAAAAAGAACTATTTTGTGAAGTGATGTTAAATACATTAAATGAAATTGCAAGAAAAGAATTTAGGCTCGAGGTATAAAATAAACATAGGTTATGTAGAGACACCTGTCAGGGGTGTCTTTTTTTATCTGTTGTCCTTTTTAACTCTTGTTTTGTCCTAAATATGATATTGCATGGGTATATCATAGCAAAAAACGGAATAGGAGGTTAAAAAATAAATACTGTTACCGTAGTTACTATAACATAATTTTTAGGAGGAAAAAGAGACATGGCAACATTCGATTACGTAGAAAAATGGTGGAGTGATAATACTGACTTAATTGAGAAGTGTGTAGATGATCCAGAGAAGATTTTCTCATCTGAATATGGACACAAAAAAGGTGCATATTTAGCGTCAGTAAAATTAAAAAATGAAAATGATGAGATGGTATATATTCCGATGTATGCCGGTGAAGCAGGCGCTGATGATGAGCATGACAGAAGTATAGCAGACAGGCTTAAAGAGCATATTCGTATTTGGCTGGGCGCATATACGGAGTATTGGACAGGAATTAGAAAATCAGATCTCGAGTCTGGTGAAATGAAAATTCATGTTCAGATTGTTGGAGAAGCGGAGACACTTGAAAAAAGAAAGGAATTAGAGCGTAAAACTATCGTAACGGAATGTCCTTACCTGCAGTATGGTCCATACAAAAAATATGATTCGAAATACAATGATTTGGATCTCTGCATCATTCCATTTAATGGTACTAGACGTAAAGCTTTTATTAATAGAGCAAAGAAGGAAGGAATTGATATTAAAGAAGAAAATATTGTTGCCTATATTTTAGGAAATGATTTTTGCCCTGATTGGAAATCCGTGCTTACTTTAATGCAGAAAATGCCAAAGGATGAAGAAATGCTTGAAACTATAAAAGCTAATATCGCTAGAATCAAGCACGAAATCAGTCCTACTACTGAGGAATATAAGGAAATCAAAGAGAAAGTGGATAAGGGCCTTGAAATTAAAGGAAGTAGAGGATGTACATATCCGTATCTTGTTAAGGTTTTAAGTTATGCATTAGTATAAGAGATTTATGAAATAAGTGCTACACAGATTTTTATATCCCATCCCCAACAGAATGGTTGGGGATGGTGAGAAATGGAGAAGATATGAGTAAAGACAAAATTTGTTCTAAAGCTCAGGCAAAAAATAAAATAATAGGATATATTAAGGATAATCAGATTGCATACAAATTT
>JAAYYM010000161.1 GCA_012515365.1 Clostridia bacterium | reverse complement strand
TTCCAAGCGTATTATGAGAGGTGCCTTTAGTGTAACCTCCATCGTCCTTTCCATTGCACTCGCATTTGGTATTAATTTCGGACTCTCTAAGATTCCAGAGCAATACACTGTTTTTGATGTAACCCCTCAGAATATCTACAGTATCACAGATCAGACAAAAGCGATCCTTAAAAATCTTCAAAGTGATATTACCATTTATGTACTTGCCGGAAAAGACACGCAGGATACAACAATCGGTTCGACTCTTGAACAGTACGAGTCACTTTCTAAGCACATCAAGGTCGAATTCAAGGATCCGACCCAGTTTCCTACTTTCACAGCAAAATATTCATCAGACGCTCCTACTGCAAACAGTCTGATCATAGAAAGTGAGAAACGATACACCATCATTGATTATAACGATATGTTTTTATCAGAATTAGATCCTTCCACCTATCAGCAGACCATCACAGGGTATGACGGAGAAGGTAAAATAACAAGTGCTATAGATTATGTTACGAGTGATACACTGCCAAAAATGTATGTAATTGCAGGACATAATGAATTAGATATGCCAGCTGGTCTGATTTCACAAATAGGAAAAGAAAACATCGAAACAGAAACTATCAGTCTGGTAAAACTGGATGCCATTCCTGAGGATGCCGGCTGCATCATGATTATCGCTCCTACCACAGATTTTTCAGCTGATGACACAAAAAAAATCCTTACGTACATGAAAAATGGCGGAAGCGCTGTTATCTTCTCCACCTATACAGATCAGCCAATGGATAATTTCAATGCATTGCTGAAAGAATATGGATGCAGTATGATCAATGGAATTATCGCAGATGCTGACAGTGATCATGCAAATCAAAATCCTTTTTATCTGCTTCCTGATATTCTCACAAGTGAAATCACTTCTTCACTTTATGGAAACAGCAGATATGTCTTTATTCCATATGCGCACGGTATCGCACTAGAGGAAAATGTTCGTGATAGTCTGAACGTATCTGAGATTCTAAAAACCTCAGACAAATCCTATAGTAAGGAAGATCCGAACACACAGGTACTCAAGCAGGAGGAGCAAGATCCAAGTGGTCCTTTCGCTGTCGGTATCTACGCGACAGAGGAAGTTAATGACAAGACTACACATTTGTTATATGTCTCTTCTGAGTATATGGTAAATTCAGAAGCAAATGCTGCTGTATCCGGTACGAACTACGAATTGATCATGAATGCTCTGGGAAAAATGGTCTCTCATGAAGTAACCGTTTCAATTCCGGCAAAAGAATATAATGCAGCTTCACTAATAATCAATACTTCTTCGTTCCTTCTCTGGTGCGTACTGACGATCTTTGTCATTCCATTTGCCATCCTGATTCTTGGTATTGTAATCTGGCTCAACAGAAGAAAGAAATAAAACAGAGTTAAAAATTCTCACAAAAAAGCGCTGTGGTCCTAACGACCTCAGCGTTTTTTTGTAGAAGATCATTTGATAATCCCCTTTAGTAATACTGTTCGCCTTGATTTGCACCAAAATTTCGTCTTTGCCATTCCTCATATCTCTGTGCATCCTGTATCTGTTCTAATTTTAATAATAACAGAAGTACCAGAAAAATGATTGCAGCAATCCAACATAAGACATACGAAACCGTGCTAGAGCTGATAAGATTGAAGACCAGTACAGCTACCAGAAATATTCCGCTGATCTCTACCATTCGAGTTCCCGGCTCAAATAGTTGAAACGGAAGTCCGGTGTACGCCAATTCATAAGAAGCTTCTTTCATTGCCCTCACAATTCTTCTTAGACGTCTGTACATCCTCTTGCGTTTTCTTTTGCTCATCATAGGCTTCATCCCTCCATCGCAGCCTCTTTTGCGAGCTTACGGCTTTTGCCGCAGCTAAAAGCCCCTTATTATATTGATATTCGGTTTTTGGAACAATACTCATCTTGAAACGCTACCCCTAACATTTCAAGATGTCGTGTATTGCCAGATTGATATCTGGAGCCCCTTATCACTCCCACCATACCGAAGATATCACAATTTTAAATGTGTTCAAATGCGTCATATGCTTTTTGAAGCAATAGTTCAATCTCCTCATTTGACACCCGAACCTTATGGTTAGCAACTGCTGCTGCTAAACCATTTGTAAAAATCCAGATCATAGTAAACAATTCATTTCTTTTTTCATATGATAAAGAGGCAATTACCGGTAAATCTCTAAATACCTCAAAATCCGGATGAGCATTAATAAACTCATCAATATTGCCTGCTTCATCTTCATAAGTGGTATCAAACGATACATCACTACACAACAGCTGGAACAGATGATGTTCCTCTTTAGCCAAAGTTATGTATGCCATTCCCATACTGAGAAATATGGACTTTCCTTCATTCTTCTTTGACTTCGTTTCTTTAGAATGCTTTACAGCATATTCCTGCATTGCAGCCGTAAAAAATTCCTGTGATCTTAGACACAAATCCACACGCAGCATCTCCATGTTTTCATAAACACGAAAAATCGGCTGTGTCGAACAATTCAGTTTTTCAGCTAATGCTCTGGCAGTCACACTTTCAAAGCCGTTTTCACGTGCCATTAAAAATGCTTGCTCCAGTATCATTTCCTTCGCTACTCTGACCTTTGGTGGCATATTTGATTTGACCCCTGTTTTCTGCAAAACACTTTGCTTCGCTCTTCCCCAAAAGCAACATCGTTATACAATAATGTTATGCATTAGTGTTATACAATCTCGTTATGTAACATCGTTATTATATTATGATTTTTATTTTATGTCAACACAATTTCACATTTTTTCATACTTTTTGCCAATTTCTTTACAATCAGCTTCCTAATCGTGTATACTATTCATATTATTATTCATATTTATTGACGACAGAGAGGTGTAAAAATGGATCTAAACAATCAAACAGAAGAATTAAAAACTGAACAGCAAATGGAAGAAAACGAGGTACAAGTCAAAGCACAAACAGAGGAACAGCCAGAAATGCAAACAGAAAGCATGGAGGATTATGCTTCTGAATTAGAAGCTTCTTTTAAAAAGATTCGGGAGGGTGACATATTAACCGGAACCGTAATCGGCGTTTCTGAAACTGAGGTAACTCTTGATCTGAAATACTATACAGAAGGCATTATTCGTCTGGAAGATTTGACAAATGATCCTTCCTTCTCAATCAAAGCAGATGTTCATATCGGTGATGAGCTTTCAGCTACTGTTATTCGTACAGACGATGGACACGGTAATATCCTGTTATCCTGTAAAGAAGCAAACGATGTCCTTGCCTGGGACAAGCTCAAAACACTCATGGATGAAAAGACAGCTATCACCGTGCATATAAGTGAAGTAGTAAAAAGCGGGGCAGTTGCTTTTTTAGAAGGAATTCGTGGATTTATTCCAGCATCCAAGCTTGCACTTGAATATGTTGAGGATCTTGATAGTTTCCTTCATAAGGACATCGAAGTACGTGTCATCACTGTTGATGAGGAACAAAAAAAGCTGATACTCTCAGCACGTGATATTCTACGTGAAAAAGAAGCTGAGCAAAATGCAGTCCGTATATCAAATGTAGAAGTAGGACTTGTTACGGAAGGTATCGTCGAAAGTCTGCAGCCATATGGTGCATTTGTACGCCTGAATAGCGGTCTCACTGGACTTGTACACATTTCTCAGATTTCCGAAAAAAGAATCAAGCATCCATCAGTTGTCCTTAAAGAAGGAGAAACTGTAAAGGTAAAAATCATTGCTGTAAAAGATGGAAAGTTAAGCCTAAGCATGAAAGCACTGAATGATGTTGCTGCAGCAGAAATCGTAACCGAAACATACGATCTTCCTGAAACTGAGGAACTCACAACTTCACTCGGTTCTCTCTTTGCCAACCTTAAACTATAAAACACTCGATGCTCATCCGAACGCGTTTCGGATGAGCATCGAGCGTTTAAGCAACGTTCAACCAATCTCCTATGTTTGTATTTCTTTCATAATCTCAGTCTCACAGATCTGATAAATCTGATTGATCTGGCTCAATACTTCCCATGCCTTTGTAATGGTCTTTTCCTCATACTCCAGCTTTCTTATCACAGCATAAATGAGCAGTTTGCTGAATTTGATCGTATAGAAATCAGCACACATTAACTGTGTAGCATCTCTAAGCCTATTCAAACAATCGCTAATTTTATACTTTGCCTGAAGCAGCTGCTCATCAGCATAGCTCACATCTGTATATTGAACAGCATATCCTTCTGAAACAGTCTGCGTAAGAAATCCTCTAAAATCTATAATTCCTTGACAAACTGACATCGTCTCATAAGTGATTGACTGATCACTTGTCAGCATCCCTGAAATAATGCTTCCAAGCAACGCAACCACTTTTTCATTAGTTCCCTTCGGAAGCTGATCAAGTAAAATCACACCGTTTGCCAGAAATCCTTCCAGCACAGAGGTGGCAAATGACTGCTTTCGATAGCTCGAAGCTGCAAAATTACCATTCTCATCAAATTCATTATCTGTCAGAAGCGGTATCCCACTATGTGCCATATATCCATCCTGATTATTATTAATAAAATACCGCCTTCCGGCAATTGGTATCAGCAAAATGTTAACAAAATCATTATGTGCACTGAT
>JAAYYM010000160.1 GCA_012515365.1 Clostridia bacterium | reverse complement strand
CAGGAAATTCGGAACACATCCTCTCTCACGTATCAGTTTCTCTCCATATTGATCGATATCCAAAGTCGAAATACCCGGACGTACAAACTTTCCAAGTTCATCATGAACATCTCGTAAAAGTCTGCCTGCTTCTCTCATCAGGTCAATTTCTCTGGCCGATTTAATTGATATAGCCATTTTTATTCTCCTAAGATATTAACGATATCCGCAAAGACTTCTTTCATGTCCTTTGTACCGTCAACTTCTTTCATGATACCTTTTCCATTATAATAATCAATCAATGGCTGAGTCTGCTCATGATAAACATCAAGTCTTTTCTTAACTGTTTCAGCCTTGTCATCATCTCTTAATACAAGCTCACTGCCACATCTATCACATATGCCCTCTTTTTTAGGTGGAATATGTTCAACATGATATGTCGCGCCACATGAAAGGCATGCCCTTCTTCCTGACATTCTTCTGATGATATTTTCATCAGGCACCTCTACATTAATAGCATAATCGATTGTTTCACCCAGTTCCTTAACCGCTTTGTCTAACACTTCGGCCTGTGGAATTGTTCTTGGGAAACCATCCAATACATATCCTGAATTACAATCGTCTTTAGCGACTCTGTCAAGCAGAATCTTTACTGTTAATTCATCAGGTACTAATTTTCCCTGATCCATATATGTTTTTGCTTCCTGTCCTAACGTAGTATTTTCTTTAATATTTGCTCTAAAGATATCTCCGGTCGAAATATGTGGAATACCATATTTATCTGCAATCATTTTTGCCTGTGTACCTTTTCCGGCGCCCGGAGCTCCTAACATAATTATTTTCATTGCAGTTCCTCCATTTAGTCACTTAAGGACAAGGCGATAAACGCCTTGTCTCTCAGTTTTAATTATTTAAAAATCCTTTATAATTACGTACTAACATTTGTGATTCTATTTGTTTAACTGTCTCTAAAATAACACCAACGATGATGATCAGTGATGTTCCACCAAAGGAAACATTTGCACCAAATGCACCATTAAAGAAAATTGGAATCACTGCGACAATTATGAGGCCTACCGCGCCGATAAAAATAACATAATTCAATATTTTTGTAAGGTAATCACTTGTAGGCTTTCCAGGACGAATACCCGGTATAAATCCACCTTGCTTTTTCATATTATTTGCAATCTCTAACGGATTGAATGTAATTGATGTATAAAAATATGCAAAGAATACAACTAAAATAACATAAACAAGCAAACCTATTGAACTTACTAAATCAGATGCTTTACACCAGTTTGAAGAATTAAGCATCTTTAAAATCACTCCACCGATTCCTGAGCCCTGTACATTAAGAAGTGAACAGATTACAACAGGCAGCTGCATCAAGCTCGATGCAAAGATGATAGGAATAACTCCTGCTGTATTGACTTTTAAAGGAATGCTGGTAGACTGTCCGCCGACCATTTTTCTTCCCTGTACTTTTTTCGCATATTGTACCGGAATCCTTCTCTCACCACCATTTAAGACGATAACAAGAACAACTGTAACCAATACAATTGCTGCGATTACAACACCGGCAAGCGTTGCAAGCGGTACAGATTTTGACTTCATAAACTGCTCATATAGAGTAGCAAAATCAGCCGGAACACGCGAAATGATATTGATTACAAGAACGATAGAAATACCGTTTCCAACACCATTTTCTGTAATTCTTTCGCCGATCCACATAAGGAATGCACTTCCTGCTGTCAATGCAGCGATTACAGTAATAACATTCAAAGCATTATACTCTGCAAGTAATCTCTGATTACCAAATCCAATTGCCATAGCTGTTGACTCGATCAAAGCCAAGCCTACAGTAACATATCTTGTAATAGCAGCGATTTTCTTTCTTCCGTCTTCACCTTCTTTTTGCATTTCTTCCAATTTAGGAATCGCAATTGTAAGAAGCTGCATAATAATAGATGAAGTAATATATGGTGTAATATTTAATGCGAACACCGACATATTTAAGAAAGAGCCGCCTGTAAATGCATCCAGGAAATTAAAAGCATCACCTGTCTGATTTGCAAACCATTCACTAAATACATTCTTATTGACACCTGGTACTGCCAACTGACATCCGAAACGGATGACAATCAGCATTAAGAAGGTAAAAAATATTTTATTTCTAATGTCTTTAATTTTGAATGCGTTCTGTAGTGTTTTAAGCATTAGATCACCTCTGCTTTTCCACCAAGAGCTTCGATTTTTTCAACTGCAGATGCTGAAAATGCATTTGCCTGAATTGTAAGCTTCTTAGTTAGTTCTCCATTTCCGAGAATTTTCACACCATCTCTTGGGTTTTTAATGATCCCTTTTTCTTTCAAAGCCTCAATTGTAACAGTTGCTCCGCTTTCAAAACATTCAAGAGCACTTACATTGATGGCTACAATATCTTTAGAGTTTCTGTTGGTAAATCCTCGTTTTGGAATTCTTCTATACAGTGGCATCTGTCCACCTTCGAAGCCAACTCGTGGTGCACCTGAACGTGCTTTCTGGCCTTTATGACCTTTACCGGCTGTTTTTCCATTTCCTGAACCGTGTCCACGACCTCTTCTAAAATTATCACTGTGCTTTGAACCTTCTGCAGGTTGTAAGTTAGATAATTCCATGCTGACACCTCCTTATCCTTATAAAGATTATATTTCTTCTACTTTAACCAAATGACATACCTTTTTAACCATGCCTCTTGTGCATTCGTTATCAGGTAATTCAACTGTTTTATTTACTTTTTTAAGTCCTAATGCTAATACTGTAGCTTTGTGCTTAGGTATAGCACCGATTGGTGACTTAACCAAAGTTACTTTAATTTTCTTTTCTGCCATGATTATTTCCCCCTTAGCCCAAAATCTCTTCTACGGATTTTCCGCGAAGACGTGCTACTTCTTCCGGAGTTTTCAACTGACGTAAAGCTTCAATCGTAGCAAGAACTACATTCTGTTTATTGTTAGATCCAAGTGATTTTGTACGGATATTCTTGATGCCTGCAAGTTCACAAACGGAACGAGCCGGGCCACCTGCGATAACACCGGTACCTTCCGGAGCTCTCTTGAGTAGTACGGAAGCACCACCAAATTTACCGATAAAATCATGAGTAACACTATTGTTATCATCTCTGGCAACATTTACAAGCTTCTTAGCTGCATCTTCTTTTCCTTTGCGGATTGCTTCAGGAATTTCAGTTGCTTTTCCAAGTCCTGCTCCAACATGTCCATTGCCATCTCCGACAACTACCAAAGCTGTGAAACGGAAGTTACGACCACCTTTTACAACCTTTGTTACACGTTTGATTGATACTACTTTTTCATTCAATTCCAGCTGACTAGCATCTATGATTGTATGTTTCATGTGTTCTTCTCCTT
>JAAYYM010000159.1 GCA_012515365.1 Clostridia bacterium | reverse complement strand
TTAACAGCTTTTATACAAAAGGAACAGTTTTTTGCATCTTTTAAGACCTTAATAGATGAAGGATATTTAAAGGTTGCTGTATTGTCATTTTCTAAGAAAGCCAAGGAAGCGCAGGATTCAAAAGAGTCAGATGAGGACGATGAGGATGCAGTACAAAAATGTGATGCGGCTTTTATACAGGAATTACTAAAACTAAAGAAAAATGACAAATTATCAATCAAAGATATGTATATTAAGGAAGGAGAGACTTCTCCACCGAAGCGGTACTCCTCCGGTTCCATGATACTTGCAATGGAAAATGCCGGACAGCTGATTGAGGATGACGAATTGCGTGCGCAGATCAAGGGAAGTGGGATCGGAACTTCTGCAACTCGTGCTGAAATTCTCAAAAAACTTGTGACCAATCAATATTTATCTCTGAATAAAAAGACGCAGATCATTACACCTACCTTGATGGGAGAGATGATTTATGATGTCGTAGATGCCTCTATTAAGCCTTTACTTAACCCAGAGCTTACTGCAAGCTGGGAAAAAGGTTTGACAGGAGTAGCAGAAGGTTCTATATCACCTGAAGAATATATGGCAAAACTGAATGGTTATGTTGCAAGACGTACTGATGCGGTGAGAAATCTACAGAATCAGTCAGAACTCAGAACTAAATTTAAAGAAGTTTCAGGTTGTTATAAAACCGGAAAAGAACGTACCAAAGCATGAATATAAATGAGCAAGAATATAATTGAAATGGGGTAATGACATGTATCAAATTAAGATTACTGATTTATTTGACTTAGAGCAGACAATTGCAAAAGAGCTTTTCGAACAAAAGGAATACCCATGGGAAGTCCTGCCTTTGATTTCAGATTTTATTAAGCAATTAGGTCCGACACTGGATCCTATGGTTTATGAACATACGGATGAATTCGTTTGGATTGCAAAAAGTGCAAAGGTCGCTCAGACAGCTTTTATAAACGGTCCGGTTATCATCGGTGAAGAAGCCGAAATCAGACATTGCGCTTTTATCAGAGGAAATGCTATCGTCGGAAATAAAACTGTGGTAGGTAATTCAACTGAACTAAAAAATGTGGTATTATTTAATTATGTACAAGTTCCTCACTATAATTATGTAGGTGATTCCGTGTTAGGCTATCGCTCACATATGGGGGCAGGCTCCATAACTTCTAATGTTAAGTCTGATAAATCCCTTGTTGTTGTTCATAACGATGGTGAACATATAAAGACTGGCATGAAGAAATTTGGTGCAATGCTTGGGGATTATGTAGAGGTAGGCTGTAACAGTGTCCTAAACCCTGGCACTATCATAGGAAGAGAGTCGAATATCTATCCATTATCTATGGTCAGAGGCGTGATTGGTGAAAAGAGTATCTATAAGAACAAAAATGAGATCGTAACAAAATAAGTTCTAAATGGAGAGAAATATGGCTGCAAAATTTGATGTCGACAAGTTTGGATCAGTTGAAATGTTTATTAATAATATTATTGGTGGGATTGGTCTTTTTGAGATTACGAATGAAAAAATCACTCCACTTTTCTTAAATGATGGTTTCTATCGAATGATTGGTAACAGTAAGCCAGAGCTTGACACGCTGTTACATAATATCAGAGATACCATTGTAGAAGAGGATCTGCTAAAGTTTGATCAGGCACTGGCTGAAGTGCTTAAGGATGATGGCTGGGTAGAAGTAGA
>JAAYYM010000158.1 GCA_012515365.1 Clostridia bacterium | reverse complement strand
ACAGCTGCGGGAAAATAAAGGAATTGCAGCAGATTCTGAGGAGCAAAAGGACTTAGAATTAATTGAGAAAAGAAATGAATCGATGCGTCCAAATTCAGAAGTAACTTTAACCAAAGAGGATCAGAAGAGACTTGCACAAATTAATGAAAAGGGACTGACAGAATATCAAAAGCAGGCTTTGGAAATGGAAAGCTATAAATCTGTGCATCGTAAAGAAATAGATGAAGGTAAGAAGCTGATCATAGAGGAAAATGCCATTATCCGTGGCGTTAAATTGGAGCGTTTAAAATCAAATCCGATCCTTAAAGCAAAGCAGGAAGCTGACTCGATCATGGATGCAGCTGATGAAGAAATAAGAGGTATGCTGATCGATGAAAGCAAAAAATTCATAGATGAAAAACATAAGGAAGAGGAAGAAGCAGCAAAGAAGCGTGCCGAGGAGCAAGAAGAGAAAGAGGAGCTGATTGAGGAAATTCGTAAGGATAAGCAGGAGCAAAAGGAACGTACAGAAAAAAAGAAAACAGAGGGACTTACGGAACAGGTTCTCGAATTAGAAGAAGTAAAGACAGATGTGAAAGCTGAGGTCGAAGATATTGTAGATAAAATGAACCTTGTTATCGAAGACATTAAAGGTGCGATGGTAGATGAAAAGCTGTAAATCAGGAATATTGTACTGATAAGATTTGCATTTATCTGTATTATGAAATATAATTCATATGTAGATTATTTTGAATAGGAGAACATACAGATGAATCGTTTATTTGATTTAGATAGTCCTTTGATGTCATTTCTGGGAAAAATGGCAGATTTATTATGGCTTAATATTTTATATATTCTTTGCTGCATTCCCATTATTACGATCGGTGCCTCAACTTCAGCACTTTATTATGTAACACTCAAGATGTCTGCCAATGAAGAGGGTTATATTACAAAAAGTTTTTTCAAATCTTTTAAACAGAATTTTAAGCAGGCAACAATTATCTGGCTTATGATGCTGGTAGTTGGAGCTGTTATTTTTGTAGATTTCAGATTTCTGTCAATGAATGAGACACCATTTGGGAAAGCAATTTTTATCGCACTATGTATCATTTGTGTACTATTAGCATTCGTATCGGTATATATCTTTCCGCTACTTGCGAAATTTGATAATACGATAAAAAATAGTTTGAAAAATGCATTACTAATCAGTATTAGACATTTTCCATATACAATTGTATTAATCGTTGGTATGATAGTTCCGTTTATTTTGATTTTTCTCATTATGCGATTATTACCATTATTATTCTTATTTGCATTTTCTTTCACAGCTTATTACTGTTCTTTTATATTCAAAAAAATATTTGCAAATTATATCCCTGAGGAAGAAGAAACGGTAGTAGATGAATTCCCCGAAATTGAAAGTGTTGTAGATCCAAACTTTAATGATACTCATCAAAACATGAATGAATAGTCAGATTTGAGGAACGATGATGAACAAGCAGAAAAGAGATAATAAGAATATTTTGCAATGGGTCATACCATCTATATTACTTGTATTATTTTTGATTGTTACATTATTTAATTATTCTGCAGATACCAAAGAAAATATTGTTAATGAAACAGAATCGGAATTAAAGGATCAGGTGACACAGATCAGTGATTATTATTCCGATGAATTCAAATTAATAAAAGAAATAACGAATATCAGTGCTTATCATTTGTCAAAGATGAAAGATCTTATTTCATTAAATTCACAGTCTCTATTAGAAGGAATTGTGAAATATTCGAGTGTTAAAGACGCGATTATTATTCTTGAGGATGGAACAACTATGAACAGCAAGGGCGAAAGCATCAAGCTGCCGGATCAAATAAAGACAGATGATCTGATGTCAGGAAAGCTGCAGATTTCGTCACCTTTTTCCTATCAGAATGTAACCGGTAATTGTGTAGCAGTTTCAGCTCCGATCAAATCCGGTGATGATATTGTAGGGGCGCTGGTTCTGGTTACACCTTTTGATGAGCTTAACTATATCACGAAATCTTTAGGTTACTCAGTCAGGACATATATGATCATCAACAATGATGGTAAGATTATAGAGTACGCCGATAATCCGATAGATGAAACAGCAAATATTGAAAACCTGACTAGAAAACTAAAAGAACAAATCTTTATACGAGGCAGCTATAAGAAATTTGAACAAAATGTGTCGATCGGAAAGAGCGGGATTGTTACATTCTCATTTGAACAAAATCCTTCCAATAACAATACATATTATTTGGTTTATGAACCAATAGAAGACTATGGATGGAGCAGCATTATGATTGTTCCATTGGCACAGGTCAACAGGACGATAAAGTCACAGCAGGCAGATACAGACAGCCTGGTGACAAAAATCTTAACGGCATTGATTGTATTTGTTACCATTTTGGTAGCCATTAATATGATCAATAAGGCCAAATTTATACGTGAAAGCAAGGAGCTTAAAGATAAAGCAGAAACGGATCTTTTAACAGATCTATTAAATAAAATTGCAACACAGAGAAAAATTACAGAATATCTGGAAAATGAGGGTAAAGATAAGAAATCAATCTTATTTGCACTCGATATTGATAACTTCAAGAAGATCAATGATACGATGGGGCATGCGTTTGGTGATGAAGTACTAAGTACTTTGGGCAGACGGGTAAAAAGTGAATTCCGAATCAATGACATCGTCGGAAGGACCGGCGGAGATGAGTTTGTTATATTCTTAAAAGATTTAAAAGACGAAAAAACAATGAAGAGTGAAGCTGACAGAGTATCAAGGTTTTTCAAGACATTTGTAGTTGGTGAATATGTGAAGTATTCAGCTACGGCAAGTATCGGAGTTGCTATTTATCCGGATGATGCGACTGATTTTGAAGGATTGTATAAGCTGGCAGATCAGGCATTATATAAGGCAAAGAAGCGTGGAAAAAATCAATTGGCATTTTACAATGATGATACATTTTCTGAGCAAAATGTATAGGTTTTTAAAAAAAGTTTGTATATTAATGGTATGTTCAACTTTTTTTGAGTTTGTTATACTAATCTAAGATTAAATGCACGTATGCATAAGAAATTAGGAGGATTAAAAATGGCAGGTTTACAATTAAAAAATATTTATAAGATTTATCCAAACGGCTTTGAAGCAGTAAAAGACTTCAACTTGGATATCGCAGACAAAGAATTTATCATTTTCGTTGGACCATCAGGATGTGGTAAATCTACAACATTACGTATGATCGCAGGACTCGAAGAAATTTCTTCAGGTGAATTAAAGATTGGTGACAGAGTTGTCAACGATGTTGAGCCTAAAGACAGAGATATCGCGATGGTATTCCAGAACTACGCACTTTATCCACATATGTCAGTTTATGATAACATGGCATTTGGATTGAAATTAAGAAAAGTACCAAAAGATGAAATCGATAAGATGGTTAAAGAAGCAGCTAAGATCCTTGACTTAACACCATTACTTGACAGAAAGCCTAAGGCTTTATCAGGTGGACAGAGACAGCGTGTTGCTATGGGTCGTGCTATCGTTCGTAATCCTAAGGTATTCCTTATGGATGAGCCTCTTTCAAACTTGGATGCAAAACTTCGTGTACAGATGCGTATCGAGATCGCTAAATTACATCAGAGATTAGGAACCACCATCATCTATGTAACACATGATCAGACAGAGGCTATGACACTTGGTACCAGAATCGTTGTTATGAAGGATGGTGTTGTTCAGCAGGTTGATACTCCACAGAATTTATATGACAGACCAAACAATCTGTTTGTAGCAGGATTTATGGGATCACCTCAGATGAACTTCCTTGATGCAGTAGTAGAAGTAAAAGGAGATACAGCAGGACTTAAAGTAGCAGGAAAAGTAATTCCATTGCCTCCTGCAAAATCTAAGAAACTGATCGAAGGCGGATATGATGGAAAGACTGTAACATTTGGTATTCGTCCTGAAGATGTATATGATTCAGAAATGTTCATTGAGACATCTCCTCAGAGCGTATTCGAATCTACCATTAAAGTATATGAATTATTAGGTGCTGAAGTTTATCTGTACTTTGATTTAGAAGAATTCCCATTAACTGCAAGAGTTGATTCTCGTACAACAGCTAGACCTGGTGATACATGTAAATTTGCTATTGATGTTGAAAAGATTCATGTATTCGACAAAGAAACAGAGCTGACAATTACAAACTAGTTTGTATATTTTGTGATAGGGAGATGCAGAGCATCTCCCTATTAGCATAGAAGAGAGCAAACAGGATGGAGGCATAAAATGATAACAAATCAGATTATTCAGACTAGCATAAGTGAACTGGCAGCTATAACAAAAGTGGATTTCTGTGTAATGGATTTAAAAGGAAATGCAGTTGCAGAAACATATAGTGACCATAATATCAGTAGAAGCACCATCGTGAATTTTGTAAATTCAGAAGCAGACAGTCAGGTTATCCAAAATCAGCATTTACTGAAAATATATGATGATGAGATGCCATCGTATATTTTAATCGTATCCGATACAGAGGATAGCTATAAAATCGGTAAAGTTGCAGTCAGTCAGCTGCAGAATTTAATCATTGCATATAAAGATAAAGTAGATCGTAACAGCTTTTTTCAAAATTTGTTACTAGATAATTTATTATTAATTGATATCTACAACCGTGCAAAAAAACTTCGAATCAGCGCAGAACAAAAAAGGGCAGTATTTGTTGTAGAAACCAAAAATGAAAAAGATATTGATGCCAGAGAAATGGTAAAGGAGCTTTTTTCTTCTCAGAATGGAGATTATATCACCGCTGTTGATGAAAAGCATATTATCCTGATCAAGGCATTAAATTACGGAGAAGATTACAGCGACTTAGAAGAAACAGCAAAGATGCTTGTGGATATGCTTAATTCAGAGGCAATGACGACTGTAAGAGTCGCATATGGAACTATCATAGATGAGATCAAGGATATTTCAAAATCATATAAAGAGGCAAAATTAGCACTGGATGTGGGATCAATCTTTTATGCCGAAAAAGTGATCATCGCTTATAACACTTTGGGGATAGGCAGACTGATCTATCAGCTGCCAGTCAATCTGTGTCAGATCTTCATTAAAGAAATCTTTGGAGAAAAAGTGCCGGTAGAATTAGATGATGAAACTCTGGCAACCGTCAATAAATTTTTTGAGACAAGCCTGAATGTATCGGAAACCTCCAGACAGCTTTATATCCATAGAAATACGCTGGTATATAGGATAGAAAAGCTTCAAAAGGCTACAGGACTGGATATCCGTGTATTTGATGATGCTTTGACTTTAAAGATTGCGTTAATGGTTGTAAATTATATGAAATACGTGGAGTCAATGGAGTATTAGATACGTTTAATGACAGACATTACAGATGATTTTTGTAATGTCTGTTTTTTAGGATTATATTAAGTAAGAAAATAGTCTGACTGGTCATATATCACAATTTTGAAAATATGATATACAAAGAGGAAAAACTGATATAGAAAAAGGCTGATATATGTATTCCAGAAAAATAGAGTATCTTTATATGAACTGTTTAGACAAAAAGAAAAGAAATATTGGATTTGTAAAAATGACGGCCGATGATTTAAATACAAGAATCAGTGTTTATATGAGAGGGCTGTATGTAGAAAAAGGAATGAAAGGAAGTGTATATTTAATAGGAAAAGCGAATGAAGAACATATCATTGGCGAACTATTTATACAAAATAATGTCGGATATGGAGAGTACCAGATCAGAAAAAATGGTATGACCTGTAATTATGAAAAGGACGAAGAGATTATCGGGATATCGATCTTAGTTGGTGATGTCAGATGTATGTGCCGTTTCCAATCAGAAGAGACATGCATTCAGAAAGAGGATCTTTGGCTTAAAATGAAATATATATACCCTACGGTACATCCATTTGAAGAGAATCATATAGAGAAAGAGTATCTAAGCATTACTCCAAATGAAATCAGTTTCTTTTCAAAAGAGGATCATTCTTTACAGAAAAATGAATTCCTGCTTAAGGGATATGGGAATTATAAATATATCATTCTAATTAGAGAGAAAGAGTCTTATCTGATCGGCGTTCCGGGGATTTACTATTTAACTGAAGCGGCAAATGCCAAAAAGAATGGGTTTTGGAAATTTAGTCCTGTAAAAGGCGGAAAACCCTATGAAGGTGCGTTTGGATACTATTTGAAGCAAATACGTTTTCATTAATTAATAAAGTTCTCACTAATCAATGCCACGCAGTTCTATTGATGAGACATAGGATGAAAGAAGTTCTTTAAAGACTAAAAGATCTTTCTTTTCATAGGCATGAAGGGATTGATTTGGTACATATTCTGAGTTTTTGAAGGATTGTAAATAATAATGAGAAGCGCCGTTTATCCAAGTACCGATCTGCTTAAAAGACTCTGCGTCGTGCAGCTCTTTTACGACAGTTGTACGAAATTCATATGGAATATCAGAGTCCATAATGATTGAGATGGAAGAGTTGATCTTAGTAATATCAAGCTCTTTTACGCCAGATGCCAATGCGTATCGGTCAGGTGATGCTTTTAAGTCCATCGCAATATAATCAATCAGTGTTAGGTCCAGTAGTTCCTTAATGGTATCTGGCAAGTAACCGTTTGTATCAAGCTTTACCAATAAATTGAGTTTTTTGATTTCTTGAATAAAAGGAACCAGATCTTTCTCTAAAGTAGGCTCTCCGCCAGTGATACATACGCCATCAAGTATATTTTTTCTTGACCTTAAAAATGCCAGTATTTCGTCAGGTGTATAGACCGCATCTGCATCAGGATTTAAGACGAGATTCATATTATGGCAAAAAGGACATCGAAAATTGCAATGTCCAAAAAAGACAGAGGCAGCTACATGTCCGGGAAAATCAAGTAATGTAGTTTTAGCAAGTCCGTGTATTTGCATAGGAATCCCTTTCTGTGATAAAATGTGTTAGAATTTAAGCTTTCTTTATTATAGAAGAGATAGTTTGGAAAGGCAAGTTACATCTATGATGTGTGAAAATGAGAGATTTATGAAACAGGCACTAAATCAGGCAAAAAAGGCATATCAGATTGGTGAAGTGCCAATTGGATGCGTGATTTGTTATGAAGGTAAAGTGATAGCCAGAGGATATAATAGACGAAATACGGACAAGAGTACCTTATCACATGCAGAAATTGCAGCAATCAGGAAAGCCAGTAAAAAAATCGGAGACTGGAGACTAGAGGGCTGTACAATGTATGTGACATTGGAACCATGTCAAATGTGTGCCGGTGCGATCGTCCAGTCAAGAATGGATAAGGTGGTCATAGGTTGTATGAGTCCAAAGGCTGGTTGTGCCGGATCAGTTATCAATATATTGCAAATGAATGAATTTAACCATCAGGCAGAAATAGAAAGAGGTGTGTTAGAAGCTCAGTGCAGCGAGATTCTGACTCGCTTTTTCTCTGAATTACGGGAAAGGAACAAAACTGTAAATAAGTGTAAGGAATGAACATTTTCATATTAAAAAAACTATGATATAATCAGGGGAGAGTTCTCATGAAATGAGACACCCCTGATTGGGGAGAGTTCTCATGAAATGAGACACCCCTGATTGGGGAGAGTTCTCATGAAATGAAATATCCCTGATAGGGAAGAGGATGGATACATAATTGGTTACGATTAAATATATCAAATTAGAGAAAAATTGTTCCCTCGATATGGAGGGTTTACCGATTTATAAAGCAGCCGTACTAGGTAATTGTGCGACTCAGCATATGGCGACGGCGTTACGCGGCTACGCATATGAGATGGGGATCAATCTGAATGTTTATGATGCAGACTATAATCAGATCGAGGCTCAGGTCATGGATCCGGGATCAGAGCTGTATACTTATGCGCCTGATTTTGTACTGCTTTTTATGTGCACGGAAAAGCTGTATGATACATTCTGTGCTGCAAAGCAGGAAGAAAAACGTTACTTTGCAGAGCATACGATCGAGAAGATCAGAGGATATATTGAGCGGATTAACCAGCAGATTAAAACAAACATTCTGCAGTTTAATTTTGTGCAGCAGGATGATGGAGTATTTGGTAATTATGCAAATCAGACAGAGGATTCTTTTCTGTTTCAACTAAGAAAACTAAATTATCTGCTTATGCAGGAGGCTCTCACGATCAAAAACTATTTTATCGTGGATCTGGATCGGCTGCAAAGTATTTACGGAGCTTTAGAGCTGCATAGTGAAAAGCTTTATTATGTAGCTAAAATGCCCATTTCTACAAGAATGCTTCCGGAGACAGCCAAGCAGGTGATGGATGTCTTTATGTCGATCAGGGGTAGGATCAAGAAATGCGTGATACTCGATCTTGACAATACACTTTGGGGTGGCGTAATCGGGGATGATGGAATGGAAAACATCCAGATCGGTGAGCTGGGATTAGGACAGGCATTTTCAAGACTGCAGCAATGGCTGTTAGAGCTTAAGAAACGAGGAATTATCCTGGCAGTCTGTAGCAAAAATGAAGAAGCTACTGCAAAAGAGCCATTTATCAATCATCCGGAGATGGTGTTGCGACTGGATGATATTTCGATGTTTGTGGCGAACTGGGAAGACAAAGCCAGCAATATCAAATATATACAGGAAACACTTAATATCGGTATGGACAGTATCGTATTTTTAGATGATAATCCTTTTGAGCGAAATCTGGTAAAAAGCGTGATCCCTCAGATCACAGTCCCTGAATTACCGGAAGATCCGTCTGAGTATCTGAATTTTTTACAGAAACTGAATTTATTTGAAACAGCTTCGTACTCCAAAGCAGATGCTGACCGGACAAAGCAGTATCAGGAGGAAATCAAGAGAACATCCTTACAAAAGGTATATGGAACTTATGAGGAATATTTACAGAGCCTTAATATGACTGCAAAAGCGAATCCATTTGATACCTTTCATTTTTCTCGTATCGCACAGCTGACCCAGAGATCGAATCAGTTTAACTTGCGAACTGTACGATATACAGAGACTGAAATCGAGGCATTATCGAAAAGTGATGATCATATTACTTTATATTTTACGCTGAAAGATCAGTTTGGTGATTATGGACTGATT
>JAAYYM010000157.1 GCA_012515365.1 Clostridia bacterium | reverse complement strand
CGGTGTATATCTGATCAGCTATTTCTGCTATACTTAAAATTCCTGCACTCTGTAACGTTTTCAGACTACATGGTTTAATCTTAAACGTTTTTTTCAATATTCCCGCATAGTTGTTGATTCCCTTAATCAATACAACCGCAGTTCCGGCATTTGTATTATTTTCATAAGAAATCTCATAATCAACATTCTTAGTCAGTAATACTTTCTTTCCTTTTGTGTAAACGTTCAGAACACTTTCATCAAATTCCTTAGGTTCTCCGTTAAAGGTCTGTGTGTTAATGCCTGTTACAACAAAATCTTTTGCAAGACATGTGTGTATGATTCTAAATGAAATCTCTTTTGTTCCACAGAAGTTTCCGATTCCATGAATGGTCACAGTTCCGGTTGTATTTTCATCTGCCTTTCCTGTGTTATCCTGATAAGTAATCGTATAATCACGTCCTGCAACCAGACTCATCGGGATCATAACACCCTTTTGATTTGGTCTTGTATAGGTACCTACTGCTTTTGGTGTCAGTGCTTTTCCTTTGTTATAGATCACATCCGCTACTGAAAAGTTAACTGCCTGATCCAAGATAGATGGCTGTGCAATGCTGAATTTCACTTCAATGGTACCTTTGTAATTTCCTTTACCTGTCAATATAATCGTCGGCGCTTTTACTGCGTCAGATGCTGCAGCTTTTATATGATTTTTATAAGTAACTGTATAATCAATTCCCTGTATGAGTTCTTCTCTTTGATCTGCATCCTCACCATCCGGTCTGGCAGTCACTTTCATAAGTGGTTTAATCTCAAATCCGGTATATTCTGCCTGTATCGCCTCGCCTGCCTGTTTATCTTGTTCAGAAACTTCAATTTTGCCACTCTTTGACAGATCAATGAATTCTCTTGGCGTAATCTTGAATTTCAGTTCCTTGGTTCCAGAATAATTACCTACACCGGTAATATATACAGAAGCGGTTCCTCTCTCTGTATTATTTGCATAGGCTACCGTATAATTGTCGTTGCTTAGTCTTGTCCCTGCTGCATCTGTTACGATAATCTCATCATCGGCTAATACGATAGGATTTCCAAATTCATATTGCTTTGGAGCAATTGGTTCATATTTAAGAGATTTCGAATTCATATCGATTCCCTTGATTTCATAGACAAGTTCAGCACGTCCGCTGTAATTGTTTATTCCTTCAACAACTGCGGTTGCATAGCCTGCCTGCACATTGTTTCTGTATGTAACCGTATAATCCACATCCGGTTCCAGGAGCTTTGTACCATCTTTTATCACCACTTCCGGTTCAAACTTCTGCTCTGGAAGTTCCGGTTGATAGAGATAGCTTGTTTTAGAAAGGGAAGCTTTCAATTTTGCAACATTTTTTCCAAGAATACTAAATTCAGACTCCTTCGTTCCTATAAAATCGCATTCCGCTGAATCAAGTGCACGTAAAATGACCTTTGCAGTTCCGACTTTGTCGTTATCCACATAGGTAACCGTAAAGTCTTTATTCTTAATAAGCGTCCTTGTCCCATACTTCGCACTAACCGCCGGCTCATACACCTTTCCTGCCTGCCATTCAATACTCTTATAAGCAAGTGTTACGGAAGCTAAATCCAGATCTGCCTGACCAATTGAGAATGTCTTAGATGCACTCTCCTTAAAGTTTCCGATCCCTTTTACGATCACAGAAGCTTTTTTATCCTCTTTTGAACGGTTGATGTTATTCGCATAGGACTTTGTATAGTCACTTCCCTCTTTCAGAATATGTCCGTTCATACTTACGGTAACAGAAGGTTTAACTGCCTGAGTGGTGTAGGGATATAGATCCTGTTCGAGGGCAATCATATCTTCATCTATGGCTGTCTGTTGAATCGTAAACGTCTTTGTCGCGGTATTCTCATAATTACCAACACCCGTTATCGTTACTGTTGCCTTTCCTACATTCTGATTGTTCGAATAGGTAACCGTATAATCCTTTGTTTCGTTTAGTATGAGTTCACCATCATTTCGCGTTACGATAACCTCCGGACATATTTCCTCATACTTGTAATCATAGGTCGATCTGTCATCTTTAAAAGAAACCGTAACCAGCTTATTTAAATCTGCCGGTTTGATTTGAAAATAATAGAAACAGGTGTTATCATAATTTCCAATCCCCTCAATCATGACCCGTGCTTCACCTATATTAATGTTAAATTGATAAGAAACCTGATAATCTTTATTTTCTTCCAGAGTTCTTCCAAAAGCTTCTACCACGATACTGTCTGCTTTAAGCGGACTTCCTGTATAAATCTTATCAGGTGCATCAATGGTAATCGCCGCATCACGTATAGAAGCTTCAGTGATCCTGAAATGCTCTGTGACTTCACCGCAATAATTGCCGATTCCTGTGATTTTCACACTGGCATTACCTACATTGGTGTTATCGAAGTATTCCACTATGTAGTCTGTGTTTAATGCAAGTTTTTTACCACCGTCATACACGTGCAAGTTTTGTATTATTTGTGGTTGCCCATTGTATGTTGTTAGATGTCCACTGAGAATTCTGCATTCAGAAATCGATTTTTCACCTTGTTGTATGGTTGATGTAAATGCTTTAATTCTTGGAGTATAGCCTTTGCTTGATGAAGTAGCATAATCATGCCAGCCTGAGTGTTCTGAACCATAGAAGCTCTGACCCTCTGCATATTGATTGGTGAATTTGATCCACTCACCATTTGCGTATGTCATATCAGAATAAATACTCACATAATCACTAGAAAGATTGGTAATAACAACCGAAAATGTAGTTCCACCCGCAAGTAAAACAGGATTAGCAAGTGGAATGGTATAAATTCCAACATAAGAGGACGTAGCCGTCTGAGATGCTACTTTTGTACCACTTGTCGGATCGCTTGCATTGGTAAGATCCGTGTAAATATCAATTTGATAATTGACATTTGGAGAGGCAAAAGCAACACCTACTGCTTTTAATAATTCCTGCTTTGTTGTATTCACTTCTGTTGTAAACACGTTTGCCACAGAACCTTGTGGCTTGACATAAAGAGACCAAGTTCCGGCACTGCCATCATAATGATAATTTTTATCATAAACAGAAGCCGACGACGCATTATATACAAATCCTTCGTCTAATGAGGGACTCTCATAAGAAATCCACATATACCCTTTGGGTTTTCCTAAAGGGGAAACTGTGCCCCAGCTGTTTTTGATAAGCCATGCACCTGGATTATCCGGTTTATTATTCTCATTAAAATTTGAAACTGCATAGTTATCATCCCATCCCACAATCGAAATTGCATGATTAGACTTGTCCTTATACATACTTTCATGATAAGCACCTGTTTCTTGCTTCAAACAGCTGCTGTCATGATAATAACTGGATGCTACTGCACCATAGTCCATAATCATCTGCTTGACAATGTCTTTTTCGGAGATATTAAGAAAAAAGACATCCTGTACATGTGCTTTCAGGTTATGCGCAAGTGAATCATCAAGCTTAAATTCTGATTCCGACTTCGATGCTACATAAGGTGCTATAGCCTCATCCGCACCACTTACCCATCCTGAAAGTGCCATTGAGGTAAAGAAATGGTTTCCTCCTACTTGTAAATACCCGTCTTTCTGATAAGTAGGTCCGTCTCCTACTTCTATGCAGTCACCTGTTGTTAGGCCTAAAGGGTCTGGTACTGTATGGTAAAAAAAGTAAGCCAAATGACGTTCGGAGAGATCAAGATTGTTATACCCAAACTCATCACTGTTCACAATCATCGATGCCTCCATGCTGTTTATCGCACTAAATGCCCAACACGTACCATTGGGATTCTGATTTTTAACTGATGTAATCCTTCCTGCATCCACAGCGCTATAGCTGACCGGCAGTTCTTCATTCATCATAACAGAAGCAATGCCTGCCCGTTTTGCTGCTTCTCTTGCACTGAGTCCGACCTTTTGGATTTCATGATCAATATCCTGATAGTTTAATGACTCTTCTATCATTTTTAGTTCTTCGTCAGAAATAGAAAAATCCATCTGTGCCAGATTGTCTGACAGACTGTCTGACTGATTATCTGAAACTGATGTCTGAGAATTTGCAGATATACTCTGCTCCTGAGCCTGCTGCTCAGTCAGCACTTCTGTCTGGTTTTCTGTCGACTCTTCTTCCTGTTCCTCAGTCTGGTTTCCTTCCTGTTCTTTGCTAGGATCCTGATTAGGATTTTCACTCTGATTTTCCGAAATATTCGTTGTTTCGGCGGGGTTCAGATTACCCAAATTGTCCTGTCCTGGATTCAATGTATATGCGTATACATCGTTGCTAAGCATCCCTGCCAGCATTACCAGTACCAGAAGACCTGCAAGTCGTTTTTTCACCTGTGTTTTGATTTGCATGCTGTTCTCCTTTTTTCTCGATATTTTATCTTAATATGTAAGTAAACCATACCCCTTAAGATGTCAACTATGCACTTAATGTGGTGGCGTTTATATTTTAAATTATACCATATTTAACTACTATTTTAACCACTAATTCATCCTAAAATTTCTTCACAAATTAATGATTACTTGACTTTTCATTCTATATCTGATAGTATTGCTTTAAAGCGTAATGCTTCACCGCGTTAAAGCGTTTAAGCATTAAATTTTCACAACTATACTACATTCCATAATGAGAGGGTAAAGACATGATTTTAAAGCTTATTTTACTAGTTGTATTCTTTGGTGTTATGTTGGGAGTAGGATTTTACTCTAGAAAACATGCTACCAATGTAAGTGATTTTGTACTTGGCGGTCGTACCGTTGGTCCATGGCTGACTGCATTCGCCTTTGGTACTTCCTATTTTTCTTCTGTCGTTTTCGTTGGATATGCTGGGCAGTTCGGATGGAAATACGGACTCTCCGCCACATGGATTGGTATCGGAAATGCATTGATCGGAAGTCTTCTTGCCTGGATTGTTCTCGGTAGAAGAACACGTGTCATGACAAATCATTTAAATTCAGCTACAATGCCTGAATTCTTTGGAAAACGTTTCGAAAGTCATTCCATTAAACTGGTAGCTTCTGCGATTGTTTTCATCTTTTTGATTCCATACACAGCTTCTGTTTATAATGGACTTTCACGACTGTTCAGTATGGCATTTGATGTTCCATACGAAGTATGTATCATTGTTATGGCTCTGTTAACAGCAGTCTACGTTATTTCAGGTGGATATATGGCGACAGCGATTAACGATTTTATTCAGGGTATCATCATGATCATCGGTATCATTGCTGTCATTGGAGCAGTCTTAAATGGTCAAGGTGGTTTTATCGAAGCAGTTGGAAAGCTTGCGCAGTTTGAAAGTGATATCGAACCTACACTCGGACAGCCCGGTGCATTTACTTCGTTCTTTGGTCCTGATCCTGTCAATCTGCTTAGTATCGTCATATTAACTTCGCTTGGAACATGGGGACTTCCTCAGATGGTACATAAATTTTATGCAATCAAGGATGAAGAATCGATCAAGACCGGAACCATTATCTCAACCGTATTTGCCGTAATCGTTGCCGGCGGTTCCTACTTCCTCGGAAGCTTTGTCAGACTGTTTGATGATGCATCACTGCATAAAGAAGACGGTGGAATGATCTACGATGCTGTTATGCCACATATGCTGTCTACATTGCCTGATATTTTGGTCGGAATCGTTGTTGTGCTGGTACTTTCAGCATCCATGTCAACACTCTCTTCCCTTGTACTTACGTCAAGTTCCACGCTGACACTTGATATGATCAAAGGAACCATTGTAAAAGATATGAGTGAAAAGAAGCAGTTGATCTCCATGCGAGTTCTGATTGCATTCTTCATTATCATCTCAGTTGTGATTGCACTCGACCCACCTACCTTTATCGCACAGCTCATGGGAATCTCATGGGGTGCTCTGGCTGGTGCATTCCTCGGACCTTTCATCTATGGTCTCTATTGGAAGAAAACAACCAAGTTCTCTGTATGGGCAAGCTTCATCGTCGGCGTTGGTCTCACTGTATCCAACATGTTCTTCAATTACTTTTCATCACCGATTGCAGCAGGTGCAGCAGCCATGATCGCATCACTCATCATTGTTCCGATCGTAAGCTTGTTCACACCGCAGCTCTCAGATGAATCAAAAGATGCCATCTTTGAATGCTACACAGAGACTGTTATTGTATCTAAGAAAAAGTCTCTCGAACCATAAATAAGTTCATAAAAACAGGATTCATATCAAATTTACAAATTGATATGAATCCTATTTTATTTGGTACATTTATCTACATTACTACTTAACTTCTACAACCCAGCCTTCCGGTCCTTGTATACGACCTAACTGAATTCCTGTTACAGTATCATATAATTTCTGGCTGATCTCACCGATGCCACCGTCTTTGATCTGTACGACTTTATCTTCCCAGCGAAGATGTCCAACAGGAGAAATAACTG
>JAAYYM010000770.1 GCA_012515365.1 Clostridia bacterium | reverse complement strand
TTACAAGAGCAGTGACAGATAGATGTCACTGCTTTTGTGTATTGATAAGTTAAAACGATATTTTAATTCAACCAAATGGATTTCCTCCCAAATGCAGGAATATTGTCGTTGTTGGTGAATTATGTAAGGTAAAGACTTTAATTATTTTATTTTATAAAAAAAACACAAATGAACATTAATCTTATGCTATAAGGATGCAGGTGATTATATGCCCAAAATTTATGACAATATCAAGACACACCTGAAGGATGGATTGATTACAACTTTAGAAAGCTCATACCGGGCGGACTTCTGCGTTGGTTACTTTAATCTGCGGGGTTGGAAATTGGTGGAGGATCAAATTGGTTTATTTAGTGGCGGAGAGGACTGTTGTCGTCTGCTGGTTGGCATGCAGAGGCCGGAAGAAGAGCTATTACGTGCTGCACTGGCTCGTATTGATAAAGGTATGATGGACAACCCTAAGGCTTTGGCGATGAAGAAGGAAATCGCACGATCGTTTCGTCAACAGCTTACTTTCGGACTGCCAACCGCTAAAGATGAAAAAAGTCTGCAAAATCTCAAACTGCAATTACTGCAAGAAAAACTCAAGGTAAGGCTTTTCCTGGATTATCCGCTGCATGCTAAACTCTATCTGATGCACAGAAAAGATAAATTGGCTCCCTTGATCGGTTATATGGGCAGCAGCAACCTAACCATGGCAGGTTTGTCCGGACAGGGAGAACTAAATGTGGATGTCCTGGAACAGGACGCGGCTCAGAAACTATCGGATTGGTTTGAAGAACGCTGGGACGATATGTGGTGTTTGGACATCAGTCAGGAACTCATTGATATTCTGGAAGAAAGCTGGGCAGGGGAAAAGCTGATTCCGCCATACTATATTTATCTGAAGATGGCTTATCATTTGTCACAGGAGGCCCGCAGCGGTATCAGCGAATATATCATTCCCCGAGAATTAAAAGATGTACTTTTACCGTTTCAAGCCAGCGCAGTTAGTATAGCCGCCCGCCATCTCGACAAACGGGGAGGGGTATTGATCGGGGATGTAGTAGGATTGGGCAAAACCTTGACTGCTACCGCTATTGCCAAGCTTTTTGAGGAAACCTTTTTTACCGAAACCCTGATTATTTGTCCGAAGAACCTAACTGATATGTGGGAAGATTATGTTCACCAATATGGATTAAGAGCCAGAGTGGTCAGCATATCTAAGATCAATACAAGTTTTACTGAAAAGACCAGACGTTACCGGGTAGTAATCATCGATGAGAGTCATAATTTAAGAAATCGTCAGGCAAAACGTTATGCCTGGGTCAAGGAATATATCGAAAAGAATGAGAGCCGGGTAATCTTGCTAACCGCAACACCTTATAACAAAAACTATTTGGATATCTCAAATCAGCTCAGATTGTTTCTGCCCGAAGACAAGGATATTGGAATCAGTCCGGAGCGTTTTGTTGAAAGTGTCGGCGGTGCTATCGAATTTGTAGCCAAGTATCAATATCTGCCAAACACGCTATTGGCCTTTGAAAAGAGCGATTTTAGTGAAGACTGGCAAGAATTACTGAAGACCTATATGGTTCGCCGTACCCGTACTTTTATTAAAAGCAATTATGCGATATGGGACGAAGATCGCAAGCAACACTATATTCCTTTTAACGATGGCAGTATCAACTATTTTCCAGAACGTGTACCCAAAAAAGTGCAATATAGATTTGATGAAAAGGACCCCTCAGATGTTTATGTCAAGCTCTATTCTACTGAGGTTGTTGACAAGATAAACAGTTTACATCTGGCTCGTTATGGCTTGGGCAATTATCTTGATCCAAATTCTGATCTAAAACCTACGAAGGAAGAAGAAAGGATCATGGCCAACCTATCTCAGGCAGGGAAACGATTAATGGGTTTTTGCCGAACCAATCTCTTCAAACGCTTGGAAAGCAGTGGCTTTTCTTTCCTTGTCTCGTTGGCTCGCCATGTTTCCAGAAATTATTTGTTCCTATATGCAATGGAAAACGGGTTGCCCTTTCCGATTGGACAACAGGAAAGTGCCGATATGGATGAATTCCTGGAGGAAGACGACAGCGGGGGCGAATACAAGCTGGCCTTGTTGACTGACAAGGACAAGTATCGCCAACTGGCTGAAGAACATTATGAACGCTGCCAGATAGAAAAGAATAAATTTGACTGGATCAGCAGCCGTCAGTTTATGCCGGAACTGGCTCGCTGGCTGCAAGAAGATGCCGATGCGATACTCTCGATTATTGAGATCGGCAAGTACTGGAATCCTAAAGAAGATCGCCAGCTGAACGCCCTGGAAAAACTGCTGACCAAAACACATAAATATGAAAAAGTGTTGGTATTCACTCAATTTGCCGATACGGCACGATACTTGGAAGAACAACTGAGTTCCCGTGGGATTAAGGACTTGGGATGTGTTACCGGTGCGGTTGAAAACCCTACCGAATATGCTTATCGTTTCAGCCCAATCAGCAATCGAGTAAAAGATATGTATGATGAAATTCGCATTCTTATCAGCACCGATGTACTGAGCGAAGGACAAAACCTGCAGGATGCCCATATCATTGTAAATTATGACCTGCCATGGGCCTTAATCCGTCTGATCCAACGCGCCGGCCGGGTTGATCGTATTGGTCAGCAATCGCCGCAAATAGTGTGTTATTCCTTCTTGCCTCAGGATGGGCTGGAAAAGATCATAAGACTCAGAAACCGTCTTACCCATCGCATATCGGAGAATTCTGAGGTAGTAGGTTCTGACGAAACCTTTTTTGATGGTGACCCGGTCAATATCGCCGATCTATATAACGAAAAAGCAGGCATTCTTGACGAAGATGAAGGCGAAATCGATCTCACTTCCCAGGCTTATGAGATATGGAACCAGGCAATCAAAGCCAATCCTGAATTAAAAAAAATCATTTCCAACCTGCCCGATGTGATCTACAGTACCAAGCCCATTGAAGACACGACATCCGACGGGGAGGGAGTTATTACATACAGCCGCAACAGTCATGGCATGGAAGGCCTGATCTGGTTGGATGTCAAAGGGAGAGTGGTTTCGCGTAGTCAGTCACGCATTCTCAAGACAGCATCCTGTTCGCTTGATACACCGGCATTGGAACGTTTGGATCTGCATCATGAACTGGTTGCTCGTGCAGTAGAGGTTGCGGAAAAAGAGGCCGCTCAAACCGGAGGACAATTGGGGAGTCAGGCTGGTGCACGTTATCGGGCTTACAAGATATTGGAACGCTATCATGAGAGCATCAAAGATACCTTGTTTGATACCGCCGCACTAAAAAGAACCATAGATAATATTTACCGCTATCCACTGAAAGAAAGTGCCCGGGAACTGATTAATAGAAGAATCCGTTTTGGTATATCTGATGAGGAAATGGCGGATATGCTTATCAAACTGCGCGATGAGAATCGCTTGTCAGTAATCGATCAAAAACAAGCAAATACACTTAATATTCCACAAATCATATGTTCTTTAGGGATGAAGGCGAGGGAATAAGATGGCTCATATCAGTAAACAGCAATTTAAACAATACGTTGAAGAATTTGATTTCACCAGACTTTTTAATCGCCTTGGCTGGTCTTATAAAAAACATCAGGATTTGGTCAAGTTGGACGATGTTACTTTCACCTTGGATACGGTTGCAGAAAAAAGTGGTTTCCGCATTCTGGTTTGCGGGCCGGACAGTAAGGGCAAAATTCCCAGTTATAGCGTCCGCATGAAACTTGACCGGGCCATCTCCAGATTATATGGCGAGCACCTTATCATATTCCTGGACAAAGATCATAGAGCGCAGCTATGGCAGTGGGTATTTCGTGAATCAGGGAAACCGCCTCAGATAAGTGAAAGCCTCTGGTATCACGGACAAGAACCGGAACTGTTGTATCAAAAGGCATCCGGCCTCTTTTTTACCCTAGATGAAGAAGAGAACATTACCATCGTTGATGTTACCGGCAAAGTACGGGAGAACTTCCAGCAGAACAGGGAAAAGGTCACCAAGAAATTTTACGAGGTTTTTAAAAAGGAACATAAAAACTTCCTGGGATTCATTGAAGGTATAGATTCTCAATCCGATCAGGAATGGTATGCCTCCCTGATGCTTAATCGCTTGATGTTTTGCTATTTCATTCAAAAGAAAGGATTTCTCGATAACAACAAGAACTATTTACGCGATAAACTGCAAGCATGTCAGCAAAAGAAGGGTAAGAATAAATTTTATTCTTTCTATCGAGATTTCCTGCTGGCCCTTTTCCATCACGGATTGGGCGCTCCAGCTCATAGTTCTGAACTAAAAGCTGAATTAGGGAATATACCCTATCTAAATGGTGGCCTGTTTAATGTTCACCAACTGGAAAAAGCCAATCCTGATATTCAGATCGACGACCAGGCCTTTGCCCGCATATTTACTTTCTTTGATGAGTATAATTGGCATCTGGATACCCGCGTTACTGCTTCAGGGAAGGATATTAATCCCGATGTTATCGGTTATATCTTTGAAAAATATATCAATGACCGCGCTCAGATGGGAGCTTATTATACCAAAGAAGATATTACGGACTATATCGGCAAAAATTGCATTCTGCCGTATTTATTCGATGAAACGGAACGGCATTGCCCGGCGTCTTTTGCCTCTGGAAACTGGATCTGGTCAATGCTCAAAGACAGCGGGGACGCGTATATTTATGAAGCAGTAAAATTCGGTGTTGATCCGGAAGATATCTGGGGTGATCTGCCGGATGATATTTGGGCTGGTCTGGAGCCGAACCAGTCTGATTTGGTCGAGAAGCGGCGCTGCTGGAACCGGTCTGCGCCATCAGAAGTAGCCCTGCCTACTGAAATATGGCGTGAAGTGATTGAACGCCGCAAGCGATATATGGAAGTAAGGATCAAAATTGAGAATGGAGAAATTACCTCAATAAATGATTTCATTACCTTTAACCTGAATATCCGTCAGTTTGCACGCGATGTGATTGAAAATTGTGAAGATAATGATTTCCTGCTCCACTTTTACAAATCCCTGGCTGGCGACGGCAAAACCAGATCAGCCGTCTCTATATTAGATCCTACCTGCGGTTCGGGAGCTTTCCTTTTTGCCGCTATGAACATTTTGGAGCCACTTTATGAAGCTTGTCTGCAGCGCATGGAGGAATTCTTAGCAGTGCAGCCCCGGAAGCATAAATACTTTACCGAGGTACTGGAAAAAGTTAAAGCTCCTGAACATCCAAATCGCGAGTATTTTATTTACAAGAGCATAATACTAAACAACCTTTATGGCGTAGATATAATGCACGAAGCGGTGGAGATAGCCAAGCTCAGGCTTTTCTTAAAACTTGTGGCCACCGTCGAACCGAACTATAAAAAGCCTAACCTTGGACTGGAGCCATTGCCGGATATAGACTACAACATTCGGACCGGCAATACCCTGATAGGCTATGCTAGCGAAAAGGAAATAGACCAGGCTTTTTCCGGGCAGCTAGATTTTGATGATGATGCAGGAAAGTTAAAGGATCGCTGCGAACAGGTTGCTATGGCGTTTAATCGCTATAAGCAAATCCAACTGGGTGGAGTGGAAAACTACCAGGAATTCCACCAAGCCAAAGAAGAGTTGGAAGAACGACTGGCATTGCTAAATAATGATCTTAATATGCTCCTGCACAAACAAACCACTGTTATGAAATTTGAAAATTGGCTGCAGTCCCATCAGCCCTTCCACTGGTTTGCCGAATTCTATGAGATTATCCATGGCCGGGGAGGGTTTGATGTAATAATTGGGAATCCACCGTATGTTGAATCTAAAACTGTAAACTACAAGATTTACGGGTATTTAACGAGTAGTTGCGGAAACCTTTATGCTTTCATTCTTGAAAGAACAAAGACTTTACTTCATCAAAAAGCAAGATGCGGAATGATAATACCCTTGAGTGGTCATAGTACATCAAGAATGGCTCCTTTGGTTAAAAACTTTTACAACTGTTTTAACTGTAATTTCATTATGAACATTAGCGCTGATGCACACCCTAGTATCTTGTTCCCAGGAGTCAGATTTAGGTTGGCGATCTTTTTGGTAGATAATCATAAAGTTGGTGTATTCACTACAAAATATCTAAGATGGTATGCCCAAGAACGCGACACCTTATTCCAACAGGTTAAGTTTAATGAAGTAAAAGGGTTTAAGTATCATGATGTAATTCCAAAAATATCGGATCCCAGACATTTGGCGGTTCTGAACAAAATTAATACCCAATCAGTTATTTCTAAATATGAACAAGGTAATAAACAAATCTATTATCATAATACTCCAATATTTTGGATTAGATCGCATTCATTTATTCCATATTTTAAAAGTGAGAGAGATGGTGAAAAGGTCACAAATCAGCTTAAAGCAATATTCTTCCAAACTGAAGAATATTCTGATGTTGCTTCGGGGCTGTTTTGTAGTTCACTATTTTATGTATGGTGGATTACAATTTCTGATTGTTATCATCTTAACAAGCCGGAAATATCTAATTTTCCGTTTAGTTTTGTAAAAATAAATTCAATTGCCAAGTTCCGTAAAACTTCAAAGGAACTTGAGGAAGACTTAATTGCAAAATCTCAAAGGAGAGTGTATCAATATGCGACTTCGGGGACTGTAGAATACGACGAATACTATTTAAAGAAATCTAAATCAATTATCGACAAAGTTGATAATATTCTAGCTCAACATTATGGCTTCACCCCCGAAGAACTAGACTTCATAATCAACTACGATATTAAATACCGCATGGGCAAGGAACTGGAGGGGGATGAGGCAGAATCATGATACAGGCCACCTTGGGCAACGACAAACTGCTGGCCTTACCCAAAACTGCATTCCTCTGCAGCCGCCGGGTACCTGCTAGAGCTGTGCTAAAGTGTTACGATTGGGCGGTACAAAAACGGGATGCGGGCAGCTGCGTGATCAGTGGTTTTCACAGCCAAATGGAAAAAGATGTGCTGCACTATTTGCTCAAAGGAACCCAACCCATCATTCTGGCTCTGGCCCGCGGATTGAAATCTCGCTTGGAGCCTGAACTTAAGTCTCCGCTGGCTGAAGGCCGACTTCTTATCATCACACCATTTAATGCCGATACAAAATATGTAACCATTGAGACCGCCCGAATTCGCAACCAGATGATGATTGAAATAGCCGATAAAATCGTTATCGGATACGCCAGCCCCGGAGGGCAGCTGGAAAGATTGCTTATGGATCATCAAGATAAGAAACATTTCTTACTTTGACCAAGGCTAAGGGAGGTTTTCTTGGACAGTCTAGGATTTGGTTTTTACAATTCTTTTTGATGATTGTTTACTGCGGACAATAAAAAGAAATAAAGCGGATAGGCAGATTATGTTAGTGAGGTTAATTACCGTAAAGGTAACAACGAGGAGGGGTAAATGTGCGCAATCCAGATGATGTTTCTGCGGCATTTGAAATGCTGCTGGAAGAGATTGAAACCCGCGTTTCATTGTTGGGGAGAAACAATGCCCATGCTTGGGAAGAATGGGATTTTACTCAGGCAGGTGAACTGGTAAAACGAGCTCAAACCATTACCGCTTTTCGAGAAGAGGTATTGCAACTGCAAAGAAAATGGGAGGTTCTATTTCCAAATGAAGAGGTTGATGCAGATATACCAGTGGAATCTTCTATAAGTCAAGAGATTTTAGAACGGCGTAGTTTAGGTAGGCTCCAGCGGGGAATGCGCACTCCTGAACAAGAGTTTCGAGTGCCGTTGTTAAAAGTCCTTATGGATAAAGGTGGATCAGCCAGTATGCGGGAGGTTCTGGATGAGTTGGAAAAAAGAATGCAAGGAATTCTCAAAGATGTTGATTATAACCCCTTGCCATCCGATCCCGATACCATCCGTTGGCGGAATACTGCCCAATGGTCTCGCCAGGCTATGGTCAATGAAGGTTTGCTTAAAAAAAATTCTCCACGGGGAATATGGGAAATCAGTGATGAAGGACGAAAATACCTGGAAAACGAGCCATAGACAGTATGCCAATTGTGAACATGTTAACAGACACTGCTGAATCTTATAGTGAATTTGTAAAGTTGCTGTTATCAATTATTTGATTGAAAAGGGAGGAATCAAAAATGTCAAATATGAAAGAAGCAGATTTCTACTATGGAGCGGTGCTCTCAACCCTGTTTAACAATGGCATTTGTCCCATGCTGATTGAAGGAGGTAACGATCGGCAAGTTTATGACTTTACAACAGACAAAAAAGACTTTCGCCTTTTTGTAAAATACCGTTCAACAGGGCGCGAAGGGGCAAAAGATGGTTATATGAGTTGGCAATTTAATTTTTCAGAGCAAGACATAAGTGAATTAAAAAAATATGTTGATGATAATAGACATCTGTCGCTTGGATTGGTTTGTGGAGATGAACCTTTGAATAAAAGCCAATATGCGGTTTTACATAAGGAAGAAATAATAAAAATTCTAGGAGCCGGAAAAGACTCTTTAAGCCTCAGCAGGAAAAAAGGTGAACGGGCATTTCGACTTTCATTGGGCGGCGGACGCGATAATGCCGAGTTGATTCCGTCAAATCGGTTATATTAGGGTGGCATTCATTGAATTAATAACTTGGGAATTTAAAGCAAGCGGGTTAGTTTAACCAATGACACTAATCGAACCGCATGCCATTATTTCTTTAATGCGCCGGGAGGATGATTTATCCTGCAATATATTATTTATACTGATGAATCAGTACAAAAAGGCCAATACTATAGCAACTTCTATGGGGGAGCTTTAGTACGTTCAACGGATGTTGAAACAGTACGGCAACTATTGGAGGAAGAGAAAAAGCGCTTAAACTTGCAGGAAATTAAGTGGACAAAAGTATCGGCAGCTTATTTGGAAAAATATAAGGCGATGATTAAGCTGTTTTTTGATTTAATAGAAGCTGGAAAAATCAAGGTAAGGATTATGTTTACTCAGAATGCCCGGCAACCTGTTGGACTTACGCGTGAACAGATTGAAGAATCATATTACTTATTGTATTATCAGTTCCTTAAACACGGTTTTGGTTTGATATATTCAAATGATACTAACGAACCAATCTATCTAAGATTATATCTTGATCAGTTGCCCGATACAAAAGTAAAAGCGGATAAATTTAAAAACTTTATCTATAATTTGCAGTCCCAAAGGGAATTTGCAGATGCCAATATTCATATCCGAAAAGAAGATATTGCAGAAGTTGATTCGCGTAATCATATAATATTGCAATGTACTGATGTAGTGCTCGGAGCTATGCAATTTCGTTTGAATGATTTGCATAAAGCCATCCCGGATGGAAAAAAGCGGCGAGCAGCTAGGACCATAGCCAAGGAGAAAATGTATAAATACATAAGCTTACGAATCAGAGAAATATATCCAGGA
>JAAYYM010000156.1 GCA_012515365.1 Clostridia bacterium | reverse complement strand
TCAAGCTTGCTGAAGCAGTCAGTCTTCCAATCGTTATCGCATTTGACGGATTCTTTACCAGTCATCAAAAACGTACTTGTCTGGTCTTTGAAAACGATCAGGATGTTTTAGATTATCTCGGAAGCAAACCGCCTGCATTCTCACTTTTAGATTTTGAACATCCGATTACAATTGGTTCCTATATGAATGAACCTGATATACAAAACAATAAATACAACATTCATCTGGCTATGGAGCAGGCAAATGAACTACTCCCTTCTATTCTGACGCAATTTAGTACTATATCAGGAAGAAAATATGAACTATGTGATGCCTATCGACATGAAGATGCTGATATACTTCTGTTATTACTTGGTTCCTCTTATCATACGGCAAAAGAGGCAGTCGATCTGGTCAGAAACAAAAAAATAAAAGCCGGAATCATTACTGTACATGTATTACGTCCTTTTCCCGGAAAAGAGTTGGCTACACTTTGTAAGAATGCAAAAACAATCATTGCATGTGACAGACAGGACAGTTATGGTGGACACGGCGGAAATCTGTCCATAGAATTGCGTGCTGCTCTGCAGACTTATCATACAGACCGTCATATCCATGTTTTATCTCGAGTTTATGGTCTCGGTGGACAAGACTTTTATGTAGAAGATGCAGTTCAGCTAATTGAAGATGCGATGAGTGAATCTGCAAAATCATTTTCCTATTTCGGAATAAAAGAACCTTTAGATGGTGTTTTTCCAAAGCCATCCATTCCCAAACAATTCTTTGCGCCATTATCAGAGCAAGAGCAATCTCCTTCGATCACCTCCTGCCATTATGATGAAGATCTCAAAAAAATGATCGTTTCATCTTGTCAGACTGCTGAATTCACACGTATGCCTAACCGTTTGGCACCTGGGCATGCTGCCTGCCCGGGATGTGGTATCCCGGTCAATGTAAATCTTTTACTGAAAGGAATCGAAGGAAATGTAATCCTATTATTCCATACAGGATGCGGAATGGTTGTCACTACCGGTTATCCAAAGACTTCGTTTCGCATTCCCTACCTGCATAATCTTTTTCAAAATGGTGCTGCCACATTAAGTGGTGTTGAAGCCGCCTTTCATGAACTGAAGCGGCGTGGTGAATATCCACAGGGAGATGTCACATTTATCATGATCAGCGGTGATGGCGGAATGGACATCGGTATGGGTTCTGCACTTGGCAGTGCACTTCGTAATCAGCACATCATCATGTTTGAATATGACAATGGTGGCTATATGAATACTGGCTATCAATTATCCTATTCTACGCCTAAGGGAGCCAAAAGTGCAACCTCACACATCGGAAAATACCAATACGGAAAATCCTTTTTTCACAAAGACACACCACAAATAATGGCCGCTGCAAATATTCCATATATCGCCACTGTAGCAGAATCAAATCCAGTTGATTTTGTAAAAAAGGCTGCTAAAGCTGCTGCTTATGCCAAGGAATTTGGTACTGTATATCTAAAAGCTCTGTCCGCATGTCCACTTAACTGGAGCGATCCGCCTAATCTGGAGCGTCAGGTCATTCAGGCTGCTGTAGACTGCTGCTACTTTCCACTTTATGAAATCGAACAGGGCATCACGACGCTAAATTATGATCCACAAGCTAAAAACAAAAAGATTCCTGTTCTTGACTGGCTCTCCATGATGGGGCGCACCAAGCATCTTAAAGAGGATTGCTATCAGGAAATCGTAAATGATATTCAGGCAGAAACAGACCGTCGTTTTGCACGTTTAAAAGCACGTTTTGAAAATCCGATGCTCTAGTGTTGCTCATTCCTCTTTTGTCATATATGTATAAGTACCGTTCTCCATATTAATCAAAGCCAGGCAATCTCCTTCGCAATAAAAGCCATAATATTGGACATGTGAAACAATATCATCATGATTTCCATCTATATTTCCCGTTACATCACGAAGCACCAGACAATAATAATCACTTATATCAACTTCGGCGATCTTTAACATTTCGATCTGTAAATTACGATTGCATTTCAGATGTGGTAATTTGTACTCAATAAAATCAATCGCATGATCGCCGATGTAAATAAAGTAATTTCCGGATGCATAGTCATCTGTTAACTCCTGTTCCTCTTTGTACTTATACCATATAAAAGTGCCATCTTCATTCAATTTGAGAAATGAAGAATCATCTCCTGTAAAGTTGCACCCGGAAACATGGTCAATTTCTTTCTTAAATGATGGTAATAAGTTTTTTGATGTTTCAAGAAACTGACCAATACTCATGAGCGTTACGATGAAAAGGATTAAACCTCCTGTAACTAAAGGAATCAGTCCCCAGACTGCCTTCTTACTTTTCTTGCATGCAAAATGAATGATGGTAAAAATCCCGATGGCTAATAACACATAGCCCGCTATCACTGCGATAAGTATGTTCATATTTGTCTCCTCCAGATGGCTATCAAGGGTATCTCACTTCTCGAGGAGTCTCCCTTGATTTTCTAAGTTGCAGGTAATTGCAAGACTCACATTTCCAAGAACACCTTTCATGATTTTTCACAAATACCTAGTATTAAGTTACATAGTGATGGGGATCAATTTTGATTTCTTTTATCTTTCGCTTGATAAGCTAGAATTGTAATTAGATCAGCTGTATATGTAATATAACACCTTTAGATGTTTTGCGCAACCCATTTATGGTATTTGATTCCATAAAACAAAAAATGCCGGAAACTTTGAATTTACAAGGCTTCTAGCATCTTCTCGGGTTGGGCTGTTCATATTTTCATATAATCAGTCAACAGTCCGTAGGGGAATCGAACCCCTGATTCCGCCGTGAGAGGGCGGCGTCTTAACCGCTTGACCAACGGACCATTTCAAGTACTGCAAAAACAGTACTTGCTTATTTTATCTTATTTGTTACTGCAATGCAAGTCTTTTTTTTATTATTTAATGATATTATTTTTTATTATGAAACGAGGTGTTAAATGATATCATTAATTTAATTTAGATCAAACAAAGAAATCTGGTTTTTCTCAGGAATATTACCAAGTAAATGCATCTGATACATATAATCTGCTGTCGTTGAGCTGACCTTGGAACGCTGTGCAAAATCCTCTTTTGACAAAAACGGACCATTTTTTGCAGCCGCTTCAACACCTTCTGCAGCATTATCTCCCATACCATCAATACTCGTTAATGAGGGCATGATTTTCCCATCAATAATCTGACAGTAATGTGCCTTGACTCGGAATATATCAATAGGCATGAATTCAAATCCACGCGCATACATTTCCTGTACGATCTTCATATCCTTCATCGTATCCTGTTCCTTTTTAGATAATGTTTCTGAGCGCCTCTTGTAATCTTCTATATAATATTCAAGCTTATCTCTTCCCTGACACATCAGTTCATAGTTAAAACTTGT
>JAAYYM010000767.1 GCA_012515365.1 Clostridia bacterium | reverse complement strand
CCCTATGAACGGGAAGTCATAGGTAAGATTTCCGGCTTCGATCCTTCTGTTGTCCATAAGTTTCTCGAGAGCAGAATTCTCTATGAGAACCTTGGCAACGTCAGGTGTGACGAATGCCAGGGTAGGCATGACTCCCGTCTCTTTTGCCATCTCGACTCTCCATTCTCTGAGATCCGTGAGAGGAGCCTTCGAAGTCGAATCTGACCAGTCGGAAGATTCTCCCATGAAGCCCGAGTCCATCTTGAAGTCGTAATCGAACTTCGTATCGGTTCCCGAATAGGTGACCTTTCCCGTCAAGAGGATCTGGGCGAGCATCCACTCCCAGGCTGCAGTTATAGACTCTCTCTGCTCCTTCTGAGTGTCTGCTATCCAGTTGCTGAGATGATCCATCTGGACCTGGGTGAGCGGTTCTCCAGCATCCCTCATAGTCCAGATCTCGTCGTAGGTTATGTCGTCGTAGAACTTCACCGTGGGCGGTTCAAGCGTCACGTGGGTGTAGTTCTTGAGGTTTCTGGCCGGCGCCGGGCTCGTCCTCTTCACGAATCTCGGAAGGATCGGACCCACTCTCTTGATATCGAACTCAATGGTCTTCGTCGCGGCGTACTTGGCCGGATTTGACCTCGAGCTCTTGAGGAGCAGGTCCACAAGAAGCCTCGGGACCGGTTTAATCTGTTTTATGGCTTCGGTCAATGTCCTGTAGTGAAAGACATCTGGTATAGTTGCCATTCTGTTCACTCCTTATTAGTATGATTCGATGAACCAGAGCCTGGCGAAAAGCTCACTCTTTGCGCTGGCTAGCTGTGTCGCGAGAAGAAGGTTGGTGATCGCTTCCTCGTACACGGCTCCGTGGATTAGCAGGGAGACTGGCTGGGCGGCGCTAGCGACATCGATCGGCTCGACCGAAACCGCGAAGGCCTCATCAGAACCGTCCTGGACAATCACTTCGTCGTTCTCGGTCGCTGTCAAAGCGTCCTCAGTGGCGATTGAGAAGGTGTTGTTCTCCGTATCGACCACGGTGATAGTTAAAGCATCACCATCGGCCGTGATCTTTATCGAGTCTCCCACTTTGAGCACAGAAGCATCCGCCACTTGAAAAGTGCTGGCTGCTTCTGCTTCGGTCTGAGTTATGTAGGTAAGACCCAGAGGCCTTACTTTTCCCGCGTCTTCCCCGCTGGTTATCTTTCCAAAGATAGTCCCCGCTTCGATCTTCGATCCACCAACTCCGCCCAAGACATTGAAGCTCTGTCTGACATCGGGATGAACCAGAGAGACTACCTTTTTGAAACTGCTGTCCTGATAACTTATCCCTTCAGGCATTCCTTTTCACTCCCTTTTACGATTGTTTGTTCACTCTGCCGGCTATTCCGTCGGCAATTTTCTTGAGTTCGTCTTCGCCGCCAGTTTGTGAACCGCTCTGGCCAAGCGGGACTTTCTCAGTATTCTCGAGAATGTCATCAAAGAACTTCATGTCCTCTTCTTTCTTGAGTTGCAGTTTGATCTTCTCGAGGACGGCCGGCTTGACTCCCTTGTCGGTCCAGCCCTTTGCCCAGTTGCTTACTTTCTCAGAGAAGTGCTTCTCTTCGGCTTCCTTCTTCTCTTTCTCAAGGGCCTCGAGCTTTGTCTTGGTTTCCGAGAGTTCCTTGTTCACCGAAGCGAGGGTTTCTGAGAGTTCCTTCTCTTTCTTGTCCCTTTCTGCTCGAAGATCTGTAAGTTCCTTCTGGGACTTTTCATAGAGATCTTTGAAGTCCATTTCTTCTTCCTCCTCTTTCTCAAATTCTGAAAAGTAGACTATCTGCTCCATATCCGGTACCGCCGGCATGTTAGTGAGGGCAGCTCCCCTGAGGACCGGCCCCGCGTCTTTACCCGTCTTCTTGTCCATGTATTTCTCAGCGTAAGTTGCGCTCATGTATTTGAACTTCTTTCGCTTTATTAGCTCCACACCCTCTTCGTCCGGTTCTGAGTAGACCCAGAGGCCGTCCTCTCTGGCCTCCACCTTAGAGATCTTTCCATAAGCACCCGGATGGTTCGGACTTTTCCCGTGTTCTATGTCCAGTGAGATCTCATACGCCGGGATCCCCTTCTTGAAGTTTTCCTCGATCTTCTGAGCAAGTTCTTTTGTCAGTGAGACCTTTCCGTATCTGGGATCCTCGAATTCCATGTATGGCAGGAGGCGATACCAGAAGCCGCCGGTCTTAGCGATTTCTGCAAGATATTTCTCTATCATTCTTTTCACCTCAACAGATTAGGTAGTTGCTGTTAAGCCACTTGAAGGCCTGCGTGATCGTCGGGAAGCCGAACGGGACAATGAGGAGATCTGAATTTCGAAGTCTTTCTTTGTCAATAATTTGGAAGTAACCCTTATCTTGTTCATCATCGATAATCACATACATCACTAGCCTCCAAAAGAAAAGGAGGCTTTCGCCTCCTGAGCATTGTCTTCTTCACATTCTAGTCTTTGTGCGGAGATTGTGACATCTTTATCATCTCAATAGCCGCCTTGAATTCTCTCTTTACTCTTGCCGGTGCCCCCTCTTTGAGAGACCAACCGTCTTCACCCTTCATAAGCTTTTCTTCATCGATCACAACCCATTCGTCCCACCAATCGGGTATTTGAAACTGCACTATAACACCCCCTTCAACCATTCGCCGAATAACACGAAGACCTCTTCCTTCCTCCCGGTAGTATAACCCGCGAAGAGCTCCGCGAAAGCTTCATCATGCCCACAATCTCTGGCATATCTAGATACGTCTCCAAGAGTGACTCCCTTCTCTTCTCTCATTCTCGTGACCCATGAAGTGAACTCTCTCTTCTTTCCCGCGTCATCCAGGAAGTACTTCACCTTGTGACCAAACTCATGAGCTATGGAACCCCCGGGCGTATTGGTACACAACCACCCTTTTTCAAACTGATCCCGCAATGTCTCCTGAAACTCACTCGCGTTCTTCCAGAAGGAGCTTTTGACAACGATCTTCTTGAACCCGGGCGCGGTGTAAGCGATCACATTAGGCTTGACCGATCTCAGCTGTCTGCCTACCACGTCGGCTATCTGCCTCGGAGAAGCGTCGGGATACCTACTCTCAAAGAACTCCGTCCACGCCGCTCTTGAATGTTGAGTTGAGGTGACTCCTCCGAACTGCTCCCAGATCTGCGGGTACTTTTCCTTCAGTTCTTCGAGGACCTCGTTTATTTCTTCGGCAAGGCTCTCGTCTATTCCCCGGTAATCACATTCTACCTCCAGGACTTGTCTAGCATATTCTTCAGGAGAAAGTTCCTTGGCCTTGTCCACGATCCTCTTGATGTCTTCGGTGACCAGGAAGGTAGGAGTCATCTTTCTACTGCTAATTAAGGCCTTTACAACGTCCCTGTCGACCTGTCTGTTTACAGGAATCGCTTCGGGATACTCGTTATGTATCCTTCCCAACTCTTCTCTTGTGAGCGCCTTCCTCTTAGGATCGTAGATCGTGTGAGGAACAAGTGTGCTTCTGCAGCGAGGGTGAAGCGGCGGAGTGTTTTCCGCCAGGAGGTCCGCGTCGTCTTTGGGAATGATCATGTGATCTCTCTGCGAGCATATCTCTGTAGTATGGTTGTCCATTACTGAGACAAACTGAAAGCCGTCTGTTACGGGTGATTCGATTCCCGCGTCCAGGATCCCCAGGGAAAAGGCCCTGGTACTCTCGGTAGTTGCGATTACATCTGCTCTGTTCAAGTAGCCGCCCATGACTCTCTCAAGGTCTTCGGCTATATCCAGGTAGGCCTTTCCCTCATACATTCCCTTTCTGACCGTCTCTTCGATCTCCCTGGAGTGTCTTTCGAAAGGCTCTGAGAGGGTGAACGTGTATTCTTTCAAGAACTCGTTGACAAAAGGTGAAGGCTTCAAATATGACAGAGGATCTTCTCTTATCTCCCTAACCGGCCGCTTCGCTATGTTTTCGTACCCTCTGAAGTCTATCGCTTTCAAGATATCCGAAAGAAGGTCGTCTTCGCTGTATTGCCTGATGTTTCTTTTCCTCTTTTCTCTCCGCTTCAAGTCATAGATGGACAACGCCTTCGACAAAAGAAAGACGGCCTCGAGGGCGTTCATGATTGCCGTGTGGTCTATTGAGATCTTCTTCCCTCTGTACGCTTCTTCTCCAGAAGGGATGCTGAACGCTCTCAAGATCCTGCTCTCGGCCTTCTTGTGAATCTTGAGAAATGTGGCGACGTTCATGGCTATTCCTCTTCAGGCATACCAAGAAGCGCTCTTGCCCACCTTCTGTCGGCGTCCGAAAGGTTATCCATTATCCCGGCCCTGCCTATCGTCTCAACGAATACCGCCAGAGCCTTTCTCTCTTCAAGAGTCTGCTCACGTATGATGGCCAGCTCCCCATAGCTCTCGACAGAGGGGAAGTTGTAGTCGATCAACTTGGCAACGACGTTATCGAGAAAGGAGTCGGATATCACCTCTGCCATTGACTGTGTAGAGCTCTGGACCATGTCTATATGTACCTTCCCAAGGGCGTAAGCTCCTCCGTATTCGTTGGTAAGAAGGAGTTGCGGTAACCCTAGATTACGGTAGATCAGAGTATTTGCATACTCAATCGCGGCCCTGAACTGATCGGACAGATTCTTCGAGTTCGCCTCGAGCAAGGCTATTTCGGTGTTCTTGTCGGTCGAGACGGCCGTCTTTGAATAGAAGTTGCTCAAGATCTCGTTCAACGCTTCAACCGATGTCGTCGGATTCCCATTTGCGTCAACCATAGAGATGTTCTCGGTCTTTCCGTGAATGATGGGAAGGGCATACTTGTCCAGTCCGATAGCCCATATCTTGAACAGCTTTCTCTTGAAGTCCCAGGCGCGATAGCAGGTATTGAGAATCGACTCGCCATAGAGGCCTTCGCCATTTCTAAGGACAAACATCTTCGACATAGGGATCTGGAACTCGCCTTTGGAAGTCGTAAGCTTCACATATTCTGGCGCCTCTTCCGGGTAGAAAGACATCTGACTCGGCGCGTAAGACACTACCTTCTCTATCCATAGCTTTCCCTCAGAGCTCTGCCAAACTATCTCGGCTCCCGCCCAGCCGTAAGCGAGCATGTCCTCGAGCATCTTCTTCAGGCAAGTCGGGAGCGAGATCTCGAGGTTTTCGATCACACCACTGACAAACTGAGCGACATTGCTGTCAGGATTTGAGTAGCTTCCTATCTTTGAGATCGTCGAACTCGAGATGAATCTAAGGCCAGCCGCTATCGTCTCGTCCCTCTTCATGTCTGCAATCGTCTGAGAGTTGAGCGATTGACCTGTCGATCCAGATGAGGAAGTATCTACGATTCCTACCTGTCCCATAACGGGCTTGGGTTCGCTCTTCTTGTTGAATATATTGAAAATGCCCATCATTACCACCTCAGTATTTATCTGACCTTGTGAAGAAGACCGGCTTGCTAAAGAGACTGTGTAGACCCCAGGCCGCCAATGCCAAGGAAATGACACAGTCGTCATGGTAGCCTTCGGGCGCGCTCATCTTGAGGTTTCTCGAAGGTGTTATCTGGTACTCGAAGATCTCGAGCTCGTTAATTAGCTCGGGAAT
>JAAYYM010000019.1 GCA_012515365.1 Clostridia bacterium | reverse complement strand
TAATTGAAAAAATACTGGGTAAAAGAGCTTTTCTATGTCCCTGCTGCAACAGTGAACAACTGACTCGGTACCCTTGTTCCTCTCCACCAAAGAGATAAACTGAATATTTTACAACCAGCCCCGATACTGTACGTATGGGGGAAAGGGGGAACTATGTCTATTGTAAACTATTTTCATATGATTTTAAAGATAGCATTATCGCTAAAGCATTTCTTTTACTCTAGATTTGAATTTTTTGAGTAAAGCTTGATAAATGAATCCCCATAGTTAATTGGCAACCGCAGTTTCGTACTCTGGAATTACACGAACTAATGCGCAGACATTGACAATATTTAAGCAGATACTATAATTAAGGTATCTGCTTTTTTGCGCATAAGTTCGTATAATTCACTATTCAAACTACGTACTTGCCAAAAAGAAATGGTCGCCTCACGGCATCCATTTCTATAGCTGTCTTTTCTTTTTATGATTATTTTGAAAGATAAGACTATTTCTTCTTGACTGGAATCCAAATTTCTCCGAAGACATTTTCGTGACTGGCTAACCCATAGTACATCTCGAATTGTACACCCTCCACCGATTCATATCCAGAGGTAGGAAACCACTCGGTCCAGATTCGTCGCCACATGGCTTGAATTTCACAGTCGGGTACATCAAAAACAGCCCATGTCGCCGCAGGAACATCAAGTACCGTAAATTTATCTGGTACAGAAAGGCTTTTGGGTAAGAATTGGCAAAGCATGTACTTAAATGTGTTTTCTGAATGGTCGTACAACGCTGAAATTGTGTGATTATCATTGAAACGGCCTAAAAGTTCATTGATCTTGTCCGGTACCAAGTCTTCATCGCACTTTCTAAAAAACTGCGGAACCTGTTCAAAAGCAGACTCCTGATTTGTGCTAATGTCCGCGTAAACGCCGAACACACGAAACGCCTCTCGCTGTGTAATGCGATACTTCATCTCAACATCTCCTTTAATTGTGATAGAGAAGGTCATCTTCGGATAGGCTTTAAGCGAAACTCCTATATCGCGCGCTGATACCGGCATGACGCCGTGCAGCTTTTTGAACGCTCGGCTGAATGCTTCCGGCGACTCGTATCCGTACTTTAATGCCGCATCAATAACCTTACAATTTCCAGCTTGCAACTCGAAAGCCGCTAATGTCAACCTTCTGCGCCGGATATACTCCGACAGTGGTACTCCAGTGATGTATGAAAACATCCGCTGGAAGTGATATGTCGAACAACAGGCGATTTGAGCGGTGCGATCATAGGAGATTTCATCTGCCAGATGCGTTTCGATGTATTCTATTGCCGCGTTCATATTATCAAGCCAATCCATCAGATTCCCTCCCTTCAAGATTAATATTACCACAATGAAGATATTGTCACCTTGCTTTTCATGCACGAATAAATCATGGATAACACAAAGAAGTATAACATATGTGCTTTTTAAAACAAGGAAATGCAAAAAACGGATATATTACCTTTGTAATAATCTACCCTTTTTTATTTTTTAAAGTCTACTTGACATGGGCAGTTCACTTCATCACGGCTTTTTTCAGTGAGCTGCACTTTAACATATTT
>JAAYYM010000155.1 GCA_012515365.1 Clostridia bacterium | reverse complement strand
GTGAGTATAGATACTGCCGCGCTGTATAGCGGCGGTAAAAAAATATCAAATACTTCGAGAGACGAATAATTCGACAAAAGAATAGACGCAAAATAATAGGAAACAGATAAGAGAGGAAGGATAAAATGAAAGAGCAGAGAATTTTGATTTTCACAGGAAAAGGTGGTGTGGGAAAAACCAGTGTGGCTGCGGCACATGCTGCTAAGTCAGCCGAAGAGGGAAAAAAGACGTTACTGATCAGTACTGATATGGCACATAATCTTTGTGATATTTTTGAACAACGATTAGGCAAAGAGCCGGTCAGTGTAAGAGAATGTCTAGATGTATATGAAATCGATCCAGAGTATGTCATGGAGCATGATTTCAAGCATATTGTAACGAGCATCATCAACATGCTGCCGGAACAGATGAAAGAGGACGGCATCGAACAGCCGGACATTATTCCAGGGATGGATGAGCTTTTCTCACTTCTCTATATATCCAAGATCTACAAGCAAGGCATTTTACATAAACTTTACATAGCTTTTACATAGTAAAGATAGTGGACTCCATCTGTAGTCGATACAATTCTATTGATAGTAGAAGCGTATGATGAAGGATGGAGAAAAGCGATGAATGAAGCGGTACAGACAATATTTGGATTGTTAGGTGGTCTTGCATTATTTCTATTTGGAATGAACATGATGTCAGAAGGATTACAAAAGGCGGCAGGAGAGAAGATGAGACATATCCTTTCCATGCTTACAAAGAATCCACTGCTTGGTGTTATGGCAGGTGCACTTGTTACAGCAGTACTGCAAAGCTCAAGTGCAACGACTGTTATGGTGATTGGATTTGTCAGTGCCGGACTTATGACGCTGCCACAGGCGATTTCAGTCATTATGGGAGCAAATATTGGTACGACAATGACTGCGCAACTTTTGGCATTCAAAATCAGTGATTATATATGGCCGATCGTCTTTATTGGATTTATGTTCTATTTTCTTTCTAAAAATGAGAGGATCAAGAATATAGGTCAGACGGTCTTTTCTTTTGGACTTTTATTTGTGGGAATTGAAACGATGGGCAGCGTGATGAAGCCATTAGCAGGAAGCCCTATCTTTACAAATCTGTTTGAACAGGTGTCAAGAATTCCGATTCTTGGCGTACTGACCGGTCTGGTGATGACGCTAGTCGTACAAAGTTCAAGTGCGACCATTGCTGTTTTGCAGAATTTTGCTTCTCAGGCTGGACCTGACGGAGTGAGCAGTGTTTTGGGACTGGCTGGAGCGATCCCAATTCTTCTCGGCGATAACATCGGAACGACCATTACTGCTCTGCTTGCATCCATAGGACAGTCAAAGGATGCGAAAAGAACGGCAGTGGCTCACTCAGTATTTAACATTACAGGCAGCTTTTTATTTATATGGCTGATCCCATGGTTCGCAAAACTGGTGGAATGGATTTCACCGAAGGGACCCGAGCTTACCGTGATTTCAAGGCAAATTGCAAATGCACATACGGTGTTTAACATTTCATGTACGATTCTATGGCTTCCTTTGATAGCCGTACTTGTGAAGATTGTTAATTTCATTGTGCGCGGAACAGAACAAAAGGAAATCGCTCAGAGTGCATCTAAATATCTTGATTATAAGATGATTCCACAGCCGGTGTTTTCTATTAACATGTTAAAGCAGGAGCTTCAGGATATCTGTCAGAATATGAAGGGCGTTTTCTTTGATCTTAAGGATGCGATCGATCAGAACAGTGTTACAAGCCTGATCGAAGTCAAAGAGGAATGCCAGATCATAGAGAAAAGAAATGATGAGGTTAGGCAATACATAGCAGCGATGTTTGCGGCTGGTACGCTGACAGAAAATCAGGCTGTATATGTATCTGATCTGATGCTTTTAATGGAGAATATCGAACATATTGAGAAAAGGTGTATGGAGATCAATTCTTTTGTCTGTCAGAAGATTGAAAAGGGGTATCAGTATTCGCAAGAAGCTTTGGATGATTTTCAGAAAAATCTCGAAATGGTTTCACAGATGTATCAGATTGTTTTGGATTCACTTTATGGAAATAAGGAGCATTCTTTTGAGGAACTGGAAGAGTATCGGATGAAGCTTCAGAAAATGCGCGATAAAGCACGGAAAAATCATAAGAAGAGAGTCAAAGAGGCAAAATGTAATAAGGAACATGCAGTATTGTTCGGCAGAATGCTCTTATCCTTGGAATGGATCACACACGACTGCTTCAATATGATGGAGCAGGGACTTGAACACTCACCTTATGATGAAACAGAAACGAGCTATGCATCTTAAGTATATGGGATGTGTGAAAGGAATACGTGTAGATTTCGTGAAATGAATTGATAGATGACTGTAAAAATGATAGAATGAACCCAAAATGAATGAATGGGGCAATGGCAATGAAACATTCTATCAGAACTCAATTTGCATTGATTTTCACAGTCCTCATGGCGGGGACGATCATAATATGCTGGTTTGTAAATAACACGTTCTTAGAACGTGTTTATTTGCAGAACAAGGAAACCGTTCTTTGCGATTCTTATCAGTCAATTAATGAGGTTGCAAATGATGGAACTATGAATTCAGAACAGTTTGATCTTGCATTTGATCAGATTTGTTCACGTAATAATATGGATGTATTGATCATTGATTCCAGTACAAAGGAAATTAAATCATCGCTTCCGGATGCTCAGGGCATGAGCAAGCGCTTGCTGGATTATGTGCTGCTAGGCATTAATGGTGGGAATATCAAGGTGTTACGTCAAGAGGAAAAGTACTATATACAGATGACCAAGGACATTTTTATGGATACTGATTATATAGAGCTTTGGGGGACTCTTGATAATGGAAATATGGTGATTATGCGCTCTGCCATGGATGGAATCAGAGAGAGCGCGAAAATTTCAAATCGATTCTTAGCGTGTATCGGTGTTATTGCAGTGCTGCTTAGTGCTATCATAGCAAGCTTTGTGGCAAAACGTGTTACCAAGCCGATCATGGAATTATCTCAAATTTCTGAGCGCATGACAAACCTGGATTTTGAAGCAAAATATCAGGGCGGAGATAAAAATGAAATTGCGCTTCTTGGACAACATATTAATCAGATGTCAGTTACCCTGCAAAAAACAATTTCAGAGTTGAAAACTGCAAATAATGAATTGAAAAGTGATCTGGAAAGAAGCAATGAAATTGATGATATGAGAAAAGAATTTATTTCAAATGTTTCTCATGAACTTAAAACACCAATTGCGCTTGTTCAAGGATATGCAGAGGGCTTAAAGGAAAGCATTCATGATGATGAAGAGAGCAAGGATTTTTATTGTGATGTGATCATTGATGAAGCAAATAAAATGAATTTGATGGTACGAAATTTATTAGAACTCAATCAGTTGGAGTCTGGTGCAGACAGTGTTACTATGGAACGTTTTGACATTAGCGAACTGATTAAAAACTGCATTCAGTCGGTTGATATTTTGCTGAAACAGAATTCAGTCAAAGTGACATTCAAAGAAAGTCAGCCTGTCTATGTTTGGGCAGATGAATATAAGATTGAGCAGGTGTTTAGAAATTATCTGTCCAATGCGATCCATTATGCGGAAGGTGAAAAGTGTATTGATGTAAAAATATTAAAAACAGAAAATGTCGTGCGGGTTTCTGTTTTTAATACCGGACAGCCGATCCCAGAGGAGGCAATCGAGCATCTGTGGACCAAATTTTATAAAGTAGATAAGGCAAGAACCAGAACATATGGAGGCAGTGGAATAGGCCTTTCTATCGTAAAGGCGGTTATGGATTCTATGAATCAGAAATATGGAGTGGAGAATTATGAAAACGGCGTTGCATTCTGGTTTGAAGTAGATGGAAAATAGTAATTGCGCATATGAATTTGAAATGATAATATAGATTATATATCGGAAATTTATAGGGAATGGGGGAGCTTATGAAAAAAATATATCGCTTATCAGTAATAGGTTTTTCTATCTTCCTGTCAGGCTGCTCAATCGTTCCGACGATCGAATTGAATGATGAGCAAAGTGCTCTGGTTTCTGAATACGCAGCCAATCTGATCCTTAAATACGAGAGTGGGCATGCAAACGGACTCGAGGCAATCACAGATGATCCGATCATTATATAAGAAGCAAAAAAAGAAGAACAAATGCTAACTGAAAAGGAGCAGGCAGATGAGTCTCAGTCATCAAAGGATTCTACGCCAGAGGCTTCAACGCAGAATGTGCCGGCACCGCCATTTGCGGAAATATTAGAGATTGCGCCTCTTGAAGTGTCGTACCGGTCATATGAAGTATGTGATATTTATCCGAATGCTGAGGCATCTAATGAGCTTGTTTTTTCCATGCAGGCATTACCGGGACATAAGCTCTTGGTATTTCACTATGATTTATCAAATCCAACTTCAGAGGATGTAGAGTGCAATATTTTTGATCAGAATTTTAAGTTTCGTGCATGGCTGAATGATTCTGAGCGTGTGAATGAACAGACTACAATCTTATTAAATGATCTGACTGTTTATAAGGATCTTGTACCTGCGGGGCAGACGGTTGATACGGTAATTGTATTTGAAATTGATGAAGATCTGGCTGCAAATTTAAACTCTGAAGCAATTATTGTCAAGACAGCAGACGCAGAATATACTTATCCACTTTAAAATCAGTTAATTTGATGCTATTTTCACAAAAAATATAGTTATTTTGATCACATTATGTTATAATTTCAGTATTATCAGTAATCGGGGAAGGTATAGGTGACAGTATGGATACGAAAATATTATTGGAAAATGGGACAAACGAATTAGAAATCTTGGAGTTTACTTTAGGAGATAACTCATATGGAATCAACGTAGCGAAAATTCGTGAGATTATCCCTTATCAGGCAGTTACGCCAGTACCTAATTCACATCCAAGTGTAGAAGGAATTTTCATGCCTCGTGATACGATGATCACAGCTATCAACTTAAAAAACTGCATTCAAAAAGGTGATGCTCAGGATGGTGGGCTTTTTATCATTACAAATTTCAATAAACTTGATGTTGCATTTCATGTTGACCAGGTGATCGGAATTCATAGAGTATCATGGACAGAGATTATTAAACCGGATGCTACAGTGAATACGGCAGAAGATGGAATATCAACTGGTATTGTTAAGTTAAACGGAAGACTAGTTATCATTTTGGATTTTGAAAAAATAGTTACGGATATCAGTCCTGAAACTGGATTACGTGTTACAGACATTGAATATCTTGGCGCACGTGAGAGAAGTGATGTGCCGATTTTGATAGCAGAAGACTCTCCGTTATTAAATAAATTGATTTGTGATTCTCTGAAAAGAGCAGGATATGTGAATATCATGAAGACCGAAAATGGACAGGAAGCATGGGATTATGTGAATGAATGTATCAATCATAATGAGCTGAATGCTCATGTAAAATGTTTGATTACAGATATTGAAATGCCACTCATGGATGGACATCATCTGACTAAACTGATGAAGGAAAATCCTCAGACCAAACATATTCCTGTTGTTATTTTCTCATCTCTTGTTAATGAGGAAATGAAGAAAAAAGGCGCAGCTCTTGGTGCAGATGCACAGCTGTCAAAGCCTGAAATAGGAAATCTGGTAAAAGAAATTGATAAGCTGGTTATGAGACAGTCATAACATATGATCTGAAAAGAAATCGCGGTAACAGCCGCGATTTCTTTTTTTAACATTCTTTTTTTCAACAAGAGAAGAGACTATACTATTTTTTTTGAATGTGGTAGACTATAAACGTATTATTTTGTAGTTAAATATTGTGATCTGATGAAATCTCTATAGGGGGACTCAACATATGAATGAATCTGAGAAGTATCTTGATGATCTTCTAAAAGCTGCAATAGAGAAACAAAATCATATAGATGAAGAACCGATGATTGAGGAGCCAATCATTGAAGAACCGATAGTCGAGGAGCCAGTGATTGAAGAGCCGGTGATCGAAGAGCCGGTGATCGAGGAACCGATGATTGAGGAACCAATGATTGAGGAACCAGTGCTTGAGGAACCGATGATTGAGGAACCAGTGCTTGAGGAACCGATGATCGAGGAGCCAATGATCGAGGAACCGATAGTTGAGGAACCGATGATTGAGGAGCCAGTGCTTGAGGAACCGATAATCGAGGAATCGATAGTCGAGGAACCAGTGATCGAGGAACCGATAATTGAGGAGCCAATGATCGAAGAGCCAATGCTTGAGGAACCGATAAATGAGGAGCCAATGATCGAGGAACCGATAATTGAAGAGCCAATGATCGAAGAACCAATAATTGAAGAACCAATCATTGAAGAGCCGACTGTAAATGAGATCATACAGGATGATGAAATCGCTAATCTGCTGAATGAACTGGATCATATCGATCAGATTGATTTGGAGCCGACTGAACATGAGAATGAGCCGGAAACTCCTGCGACTGATCCGGCAATCATAGAATCTGCGCATATAGAACCGATATCCATAGAACCAATGCCACAAGTGAATGAGGATCATCAAGAGTCTGATCTGCTTAAACAGATTTCAGAAGATGAAGATATGGCAGAAATTAATGAATTACTAAAAAGTAAGAATGAGCATGAGGCAGAAGATGATGATATTCTAAAAATGCTGCAGTCATCTGAACAGACCAAAAATGATTATGTTGAAGATAGTATTTTTGCAATTGAAGAGCCATTAGCAGATGAAGAGGAAGAGGCTGTAGAGAAAAAGAAGAAACGCAAACTTTCCGATCTGTTTAAGAAAAAAGATAAAAAGAAGCAGGCAGAGCCGGATCAGCAAGAAGATGTACATACAGAAGATATCATGCAGGGCGAGCCGGAGGAACAATCTGAGCTGTCTGATGCACTTGTCATAGAGGAAGAAGCTACCGCATATAAAGAACTGACGGAGACAAAGGCAGGTAAGAAGTCAGCACTGAAAGCTGCGCATAAAGCAGAACGTGAAGCGCAAAAAGAAGCTAAGAAAGAAGCAAAAAAACAGAAAAATTCAGAAGAAAATAAATCAAGTGTTTTTCGAAAAATCATTGATCTATTTACTGAAGAAGTCGAGGATCAGGCAGAAGAAGCGCCAGTCGAACTGTTTCAAGAAACAGAAGGAACACCGGCAGAGGAAATACTTTCTCTTGATAATTTGAATGATCCTGCCGCAGCTCCTCTTAAGGAGGAGACAGAGGAAGTACAGGAAGATCAGAAAAACGGCAAAAAGAAAGGCAAGAAAGAGAAAACAAAAAAAGAGAAGAAACCAAAAAAACAAAAGAAACCGAAAAAAGTCAGAGAACCGGAACCACCAGGGAAAAAACTCCCGAGACAGCATGTTGCAGCCATTATGACGGTATGTCTGTCAATAGGTGTTCTTATGTTTGGCATTTCTTTGTTTTATCCGAAATATGAAGATGTTAAGGGAGCAAAGCTGGCCTATATTAATGGAAATTATGCGCAGTCTTATCAGCTGTTAACCGGCCATAAATTAGATGATAAAGAAAAACTTTTATATGAACGCAGCGTGCTACTGTATCGTATGGAGAGAAAATATCAATCCTATTTGAACTTTCAGAAAATGGGAATGAATCTGGAGGCACTCAATGCACTGGTACAGGGAATCGAAGCAGAGGATATGTATGCGGATCGTGCGCAGGAATTATCTGTTTGGCAGGAATATTCCAGGTTCTCAGATTTAATCGGACAGGCTCTCCAAAGTCAGTATCAGGTGACTCCTGAAATGGCTAGAGAATGGCTTGCAATAGAAGACAAGCAGATATATAGCAGGGTTTTGTATGATTATCTGAATGGAACAGATACCTTAAATCTGGTAACCCCGGATGGACAGCCTTATGAAACCAAAGAACAGAATGAGACAGACGCAGTAAATGCTCAGATACCGAGTGATCAGATACCAGATGATCCGGTTATTTCGGGTGAAGAACAGGAGTTTTTAATGCCGGAACCTATTGAAACAATTCAGTCAGTAGATCCGGAATCGCTATAAATATAGGACAGATACGGAGGCATAACATGATAGCAATCATCGATTATGATGGCTATCATAATCTTGAAAAGTCAGTAAAAATCAATATTTAGAGTACTATGTTGGAATCAAATTTTAAATTATACGAATTATTTACGAATTAATTACGTCTTGAATGTGTTCGGTGTGAAGAGCGTTAGCAGGAAATCTGTTAATGCTCTTTTTTTTGTTACCAATTTTATCAACTAAAAATTTCTTCAAAATGGTGGTAGAATATTAAAAGTGCGCTAATTGATAATCATCCAAATATACACAAAATCATAAAAACAATATCCAAAATTTCCCGGGGTGGATTTTCCAAGAAAACTTTGATATGGAATGTACAGAATGCGGAAGCAGATTGAAACACAGAGATTATGTAAAAAGAATAATGAAGTCTGGAGGAGGCGTTGTTCATTGGATTGCTGTACAACGTCTTATTTGTTGTGGTTGTGGGAGAGTTCACCGACACTTACCAAGCGAATTAAAACCTTACAAACATTACAGAGCAGATATTATTGATAATGTTGTTGCGGGGCTTATTACATCAGAAGATATTACGTACGAAGATTATCCATGTGAGATGACTATGTTGAGATGGAGGTCGCATAAATTACAAGCCATATAATGAAGAATAGGTAGCTCAGTGGTAGAGCACATCTGAAAAGATGAAACAATGGTTCGAATCCATTCCTATTGCTTCATTTTTTTGCACTGACTTTGTTTTTACTTAGAGGTTGTTTCTATTTTAGAATAGCCGTTGAAAGGAGGTAATAGAAAGATGGATGTAATTATATTTGCAGAGGGTTCGGTCCCCGTGTTAGTAGCTGCTAAAGTATTTGGCAAGGATGCCTGTTGGGTTCGTTCGGGAATTATCGCTGGTTGGTTACCAATTGGTATAGCTACAAGAAATAATAAAAAGGTAGAAAATGTGGAAGAAATTGATTCTCGATTGGGAAGAATAAACTTCTATATTTCACCTAAAAAGTTATATGAAGAAACCGGTTATATTTGGAGGGGAGAAAAGTAATGGGAACTGATATTAGACCAGAGATAAGCAAGAGTAGTAAGTATTGGATAAGCAGACATCGGTTTTATGAGTTGAAGCACTATTGCTTGACTTAGATTATCAAGCAATGAAAGAGGCTCTTCATGAAGCAGCATCAGAGCTTGATGTATGGACGGAAAATGAAGAAGCATCATTCTTGGCATGGT
>JAAYYM010000154.1 GCA_012515365.1 Clostridia bacterium | reverse complement strand
TTTAAACTCATTGGTATAACTTCTGTTTTTATTAGTATTATTAGACATAATCATTCTCCTTAGGTTATTCTCGTAAGTCTATTATACATTGTTTTTATCTTACGACAACTATCCTAACACATAGGGTAATCGGATACCCCGCCAAAGTAACATTGATGGTATAATATGGATAAGTAAAAAAATAGTTAAACAGAAATACACTGATCAGCGAAGTGATAATTCCATAAGCATACCCATTTGTAAACCTAGATACAAGAAACACGGCTAAAATAAAAACCATTGATAGGTAGCTGGAATTATAATCAATTTTATTCAGCAGTATACATACAATAGCAGCTGCATCAATAATTAAAAATGACTTTAAACTGTCTTTTATACATGTAATCACCACTTTCTTTGTCATACAAGGTTTCCTTCTTTCATATACATTGCCTCCATATATAAGGTTTGAAACTTCTCGTCCTCAGATAGTGACAAGTGTTTTGAATGAAGCACCAGTTCTTGTTCGATTTGAGATGCTTCTTTCAGCAAAAGATCTAAAACAGCCCCTCTTAGTGCACCATTTCCAACCGCTTGTATGTTGCCCTTGACACCATTTGGTAATAAACCGATTTTCATGGCATTTTTTATATTGATCTTAAATCCAAATCCTCCAGCTAAATAGATATGATCAATCTGATCGAAGCTGCATCCATAACGCAGGCACAATAATTCTATTCCCGCACGGACGGCTGCTTTTGCCATTTGAAATTCTCTGATATCCTTTTGCGTAACATAAATTGATTTTGGTGACCTGACCAGATAAAAGCCTGTGTCAAAATATTCATCTGTAAGCAGTCCTGTTTCATCCATATAATGATGTTCCAAAAGCTGTGCTGCCAGATCGACCATACCTGTTCCACAGATTCCACAAGGCGATGCATCTTGGATGGTTGTCAGTTCTATTTTTTGATCTTTAATCGACACGCCACAGACTGCACCTGCAATACTGCCGACACCACAGCTTAGATTTCCGCCTTCAAAAGCCGGTCCTGCAGCTGTAGAAGTACAGAGCAGCCGGTCTTTATTTCCAAGCACAATTTCGCCATTTGTTCCAAGATCGATCAATAACGATATTGTTTCTCGTTTCATAAATCCGCAAGCCATAAGCCCTGCCACAATGTCTGCACCTACAAATGCTGATATGCCGGGAAGTAGATTGACTTGCGTTGCGTTCAAGCTGACACTGGGTTTTGTTTGAAATAATATATCAGCATTTTCATATCTTTGTTCCGTCATAACAGGTGAAAATGGATATTTTCCAAGATTCTCACAAGATAGTCCAAGTAACAGATGCATCATAGTTGTATTAGCTGCAATTGAGATTTTTTTAATCTGTTCTACATGCTCCATATGATTACATAACGCAAGGATGCCCTGAGACAGATCAGCCCGCACAGCATCCCTTTGCTTTTGCGCCTGCCCAGAGTCTTTACAAGCAGCCTCGATACGGCTGATCACATCAGCGCCATATACATGCTGGCTGTTAAGCGTTGTATAAGTATCAAGGATTTTTCCAGCCGATAAATCCACCAGCTGCATTGCGATCGTCGTCGTACCAATATCAATACCGATTCCATATCCATTCTCCTGATGAGTCGGTTCCATCGTCCCATGATACTTGGATATCGCCTGATAATCCTCTTTTTTGTCAATCAGCCGATCAATTGTTATTTCGCAGTCCTTTACCGGATAAGCTTTGCATGCAAGCCGTATGCCTTGTTGCAGTTCACCCTCTGATAACAGATCATGATCACTGTCAGTAATAGGAAGCGTGCCGCTAATCAGACGTATTGTGCATTTTCCACATGTGCCATGTCCACCACATGGCATATATAAAGATAAGCCAATCCGTTCAAGTAATTGAGCAATGGACTCTTGCTTTCTTAATACAAAACGACCACCATCAGGATGATCAATGGTAACATGAACTGGCTGTTCTCTCATTTTGCACGCTTTGTTACTGCATTCTTCACACTGATGTTCCACATTAAAAGTCATTGTATCTCTATCTAATAACAACACATAGGTCATGCTTTTGATTGGATCAAGCATGAAGCTTTCGTTAACTGTAATTCCATAATCTTCTGCATGCAAAACATCAATTATAGTCTCTTGAAACGCAATCGGGAGTCCATTCATTACTTCCAGTCGCCGCTTGATCCCGGCATTGCATTCTTGACAGATTTTATGAAGCTGATCCTTAAGTGCATCCTCCATTGAAAACAGATAATGATCTGCTATTGTGTCAAGGAGCATCCCCTTCATATATTGGTTGTCAGCAAACAATTCATCTACTGACTGCTTAATCTGATCCCCAAGTGTAAGCAAAACAAACACTGCATGCTTTCCAATCAGATCCGGCTCCATCCCGGTGCTCTCTGTAATCTTCTCTACGCCAATCAAGGCATATGCATCAATTACTGCGTATGCCTTGATCAAAAGTTCATCATAGAATGCAGACATCATTTCGTATAATTCACTTTTTTCATAACATTGCATGCTTTCAAGAACACTGCATTTATCTAATTGAATGTCAAACTGGTCAATCCTCATGATCTGATCCTTTTTGTCTATTTTTAAGATACATCTCTATTGTCTCGTATAAAAGCAGCACATCTAATAGTTTAGAAAGATGTCTGTCTATTAATATCATATCATAATATGCCTCTTAGTGTCGTCTTTTCCTTATTCACATTTCCTGTGATTTCTCCAAATTGATTGATTACATTTTACTTTATTTACTAATTACTTTCAATCTCGCATAAAAATCTTTATAGCATCTTTACAAAATAAAACATAGGAATGGGGCAGGTATTTCAAATTATTGATTCTGAAATACAAACCCCATTCTTATGTTTTAATATAAATTCTTCACCTTAAAGTTTTTCTCTGCTTCGCGTCTCATATCTTTTTTTGCGATATCCTGTCGTTTGTCATATAGCTTTTTGCCTCGTGCCAGTCCGATCTCTACTTTTACAAGCTTTCCCTTAAAATAGACCTGCAGTGGTGCAATCGTGTAACCCTTTTCTGCTATTTTTCCAAGCAGTTTATTGATTTCTGCACGATGAAGCAGCAGCTTTCTGACACGTAAGGGATCTTTATTAAAGATGTTTCCTTTTTCGTACGGACTGATATGCATGCCATAGATAAATACCTCGCCACGATCGACTCTAATAAACGCTTCTTTGATACTGCATTTCCCCATACGCAAAGATTTAACTTCTGTACCACTCAGTGAAATGCCAGCTTCAAACTTGTCCTCTATAAAATAATCAAAATATGCTTTTTTATTATTTGCAATTAATTTTATACTATCTTTTCCCATGATTAAGCCCCCTTTAGTCCTTTGGCAGCACGAAATCAATTGTCCGGCTTTCCATATCTGTGCCATGTACCTGTATCATGATTTTCTGCCCTAGCTTATATGTCTTATGCGTTGTTTCTCCGATCATTTCGTAATTTTTCTCATCATAATGAAAGAAATCTCCCATCAGCTTCGACACATGGATCAGTCCCTCGATTGTGTTTGGAAGCTCCACATAAATCCCCCAGTTACTGATGCCGGAAATCACCCCTTCGAAAACCTCTCCAATATGGTTCTGCATATATTCCACTTTTTTAAGCTTCTGTGTATCCCGCTCTGCATCGTCAGCACGTCGTTCCATTTCGCTTGACTGCTTTGCCACATCCGGCAGGAGCTGCTCATAATGTGAGATCCTGTTTTCTTTCATTTTGCCACGCAGGCTTTCTTTGATGATTCTGTGAATCTGCAGATCCGGGTATCGCCTGATTGGTGATGTAAAATGACAATAATACTTACATGCCAGTCCAAAATGCCCGGTTCCGACTGTCGCATATTTTGCACGCTTCATCGAACGAAGCGTCAAACGACAGATCATATCCTCCTCTGGTGTTCCTTCCACCTTTTCAATCAGCTTCTGTAACTCCTTCGGATGCACTTCTTCTGATTTAATCTTAATATCATAACCAAAATTCCGGATAAATACTGCCAGCTTTTGGATTCTTTCCGGATCTGGATTTTCATGGCATCTGTATACAAAGGGAAGCTCCATCCAAAAGAATCTCTGTGCCACCGTCTCATTTGCCAACAGCATAAATTCCTCGATCAGCTTCGTCGCTGTATTTCTTTCATAAGGCTTGATCTCAATCGGGTGCCCATCCTCATCCAATATGATTTTTGTCTCTGGAAAATCAAAATCAATGGATCCTCTTTTGCGGCGTTTCTTTTGTAAAATGCGGGATAAAGCGCCCATCTGATTTAGCATCTCTTTGATTTCATCTGAAGCTGCCTCGATTTCTGCTTTTGCTGTGCTATTTAAAAAGTCCAGATGATTCAATATCGCATTGACACCTGTATAGCTCATCCGCTGATCGACACAAATTACACTTTCTACGATTTTATGATCAACCACTTCACCCTTTTCATTCACCATCATAATGCAGCTCAGTGCCAGACGATCTGTGGAAGCATTCAATGAGCAGATACCATTTGACAGTTTATGTGGCAACATTGGAATCACACGGTCAACCAGATACACACTTGTTCCACGTTTTAGTGCCTCACGGTCAAGCGCACTGTTTTCCTGTACATAATTTGTCACATCTGCAATATGCACACCCAGCTCATATAAGTCGCCGACTCTTCGCAAGCTGACTGCATCATCCAAATCCTTTGCATCCTCACCATCGATCGTAACCATCAGCAAATCTCTCAAATCTGTACGTCCAATGCGATCAGCTTCTGATACCTGTGATGGAATAATTTCTGTCTGATTCAGCACTTTTTCCGGAAACTCCATAGGCAGATCATAGTTCTTTACAATAGAGAGAATGTCCACACCTGGGTCTCCCACATGCCCGATGATTTCAACGATTTTTCCTTCCGGACTTTTTCCTTTTGTACCATAATCAGTTAGCTCTACTACAACCTTGTGCCCATTTACAGCACCTTTAGAACGCTCAGATGGTACAAAAATATCCTCAAGGAAATGCTTGTCATCCGGAATGACAAATCCGAAATTCTGATTAACCTGATCGAATTTTCCTACCAGTCTGCTCGTACCATGCTCCAGGATTTCAATGATTTTTGCTTCCATACGTTTTCCATGCTTTTTGCTGATCAGCTCCACCTTTACTGTGTCACCATGCATAGCACCATGCATTTCTTTATCACCAATAAACAGGTCTTCATCCAATCCTTCTACTTCCACAAAGCCAAATCCATTTTGATTGGCCGTAAACTTTCCTGTTAGATGTTTAGGCTTTCCTATCGAGTATTTGCCACGTTTACTAAGCTCGATCTTTCCTTCCGACATCAAAGACTCCAGAACTTCTTTTAGGAGTTCTCTTTCTTTCTTTGGAATTTGAAGCAGGATTGCAAGTTCTTTTTCCTTCATCGGTTTATAATGAGGATCCATGAACAAGTCTAAAATGACCTGCTTATTTTTATTCATATCTTTTTTCTTTTCTTTCATATATACTCATTTCTTTTTAAAATAAAACACTCTCGGGCTATCCAAGAGTGTTATCTTACGATATCAATGTTCAACTGTACTTCATTAGAATCTCTTTAGGTTTAAAACAACTGCAACCACCAGGAATGCAATTGCTAAAAATCTGGTGATCTTTACAAGTGCACCTTCCATAGAACGTCCCTTGTTTTTTCCCCAATATGATTCTGCGGCACCGCTAATGGCACCAAGTCCGGCTGACTTACCTTCTTGTAATAATACGATAACAGATAAAGCAACTGAAATTATAATAAACAGTACTGTTAATACAATTCTAAATGTCTCCACTATCACACCTCCTAAATATCACGCATTAACTACTATATCACACATTTTTCCACTTTTCAATATCAAATTACACTTTTATTTTTAACTTTAATTTTCTGTTAATTCAGATAAACTGTATTTTTTTCAAATCACTTTTTCAGTCTGTTCTTAATGTCTTCCGCTAATGCAGCTCGCTCTGTAATCAGCTGTCTAGACATTTCCTCATAAGTTTCCCATTCTTCATCCGCATAAATATGCGTGGAATTATTCTTATAATCGATACAACGATACAATTGATGATCTGCAAAGAAAAATTCATAAGAATTGACCAGTTTCTTTGATAATGTGACATAGAAAATATCCATTCCTATATATTCTCTCTCATAGCCGATATCGTTATAGCCTTCCTTTACTACAATCACAACAGGAACACCATTTGTCACATAACAATAATAATCACCAAAATCATGATATTCATAATGATCCAGATTACTCATAATGTCCTGATACATGGAATGCGTATATTCAACCTCACGATCAATATCCAGATTCCATACCGGCCATTCTTTTCTTTGCGTTGGTTGTTCTTTATCTTCTTGAAAAGGATCTACGCTTGTCTGGTCAGCTGAAGCCTCTACGTCCTCTCCAGAAACTGGTTTTGCAGGAGCATCATCCTCATTTGCCAAAGTATCCTCTGGCGTTTCTTCTTTGATTTTTTCAGGTTTCATACGTTCATCCAGCTTCGTATATGCATCTGCCGCACTCAGTCCATCCTTTTCAAATATGTTCAATGTTTTCATACTATAGCACGTAAGAATCATCTGTTCCCGATCTCCGTCTGCAGTCGGTCCGATACTATCAATAATAGCAAGTTGATTTGAATCAGCATAGCTTTTTTCATCTATTGGATATTCATTTTCTGCTGTCTCCTTAAATGATTCAGAAAGCCAGTCCTCCATTTTCTCCTTATCAGCATCTATCGTTTCACCTTTTTTACTGAAATATTCGACATACAAATATGAAACTCCAAATTCCTGATCGATGAACAAACCACCCTTGCAATCACCATTCTCTGTTTGTGCCTTAAAATAGTAAAACAGCCCATCCGATCTCTCTTCTTTATCCTCAAGTGTCAGACCTGTATAATCTTCAAAATCCACTTTATTCATTCCCCATACTTTAGGGTCAAGGCCAACCGGAAATTGTTTTTCACAATTTTCATAGCTGACTTTATTTTGTGAAAAGAAAGGAATTCCCACTCTTTTTGATAGGATCAGCCATGCAAAAACTCCAATTATAACTACCGCAGACAATACGCCCAATATCACAAATAATGGGGTCTTGGATTTCTTTTTTTTCGGTGTTACTTCTTTTTCCGACTCAGGCATATTATTGACGATCGGCTCGATCTGTGCCCGTTCAGCTCCACATTTCGTACAGAATTTCTGATGTTCCTCTAATTTCGCGCCACACTTTGTACAAAACATTCTATCATCCTCCTCATATTTGAACGAAAAACAAACGACATATCAATCTCTCTATCTATTAATATATCGTTTATTTTCAAATCTGCCAACTATATTTTTTATCTTTGTATCTGCGTATTTTTTATCTTCGTATCTAAGTATATGTTCTATTCATATCTGAGTGCATCAATCGGGTTCATTTTCGCAGCTTTATTTGCAGGATAATAACCAAAAAACACACCAATTGTTAAAGAAAATACAAGCGAAACAATGATACTTAAGATTGATGGACTTGCTGAATAGCCAAGTGCATCGGCTGCGATTGATCCACCGATAATGCCTACCAGAATTCCGATGATCCCTCCGATCAGGCAAATAACCATTGCCTCAACGATAAACTGAAGTCTGATGGATCCATTTGTAGCTCCCAATGCCTTCCTTGTTCCAATCTCCTTTGTACGTTCTGAAATCGAGACAAGCATAATGTTCATAACTCCAATGCCGCCAACCAGTAAGGAGATACCTGCAATAAATGAAATGGCAACCGAAACCGTAGAAAGCATATCGGTATAAGAAGATATCACAGATTCCATGCTGAATGCACTCACCTCAAACTCATCATTATTGCGATAATATTTTTCAAAAAAATGCTGCATATCGCTAATGAATGTCTCGGTATCTGTCCCTGTATTTACTACTACTGTAAATTGAGAATAACCGGCGGTCGAATGCAGTTTTTGCTGTATATTTCTGATCGGCACATACATAGTAGTCGAAATATCTTCTTCTGACGTCGAACTGAATCCTGCAGCAGTATTACTATATTCATATACCCCGACAATCGTGAACTGATAAAAATCACTTCCGATATCTACTTCGATAGTTTTTCCAATTGCCTTTTCTGCATCACCATCATATAGATTATTTACAAATTTATCAGAAACCAGCGCAACCCCTTTTCCACCCTCCTGTGCTTTTTTGGAGAGTATGTTTCCCTTTAGCATAGTCAGCTCATTTGCTATAAAATAGCCTTCGTTTACGCCACTCACACTGACATTTGCATATAAATCACCATCACTCACCTGACCCGACCCAAGAGAAGTCTCAATTGAGAAGTCATTCACTTCCTCTGGAAATTTCGTTTTTAGATCCTCTAACATTTCGTCCGTGAAATAATCTGATTCAGATGGCTGTTTTTGACGTTCCGGACCTCTAAAAGTCATTCCACTTTCCGTGGTTTCTGTTTCTGTTGACTTCTGCTGTAATCCAACCGTCACATTATTTGCTCCCATGGATTCCATGGAAGATGTAATCGAACTTGTCAGGGAGTTGCCAACTGTCACGATGGCAATGACCGATCCTATTCCGATAATGATTCCAAGCATCGTCAGTAATGCGCGCATTTTATTTGCCAGTAATCCTGTAAGAGCAAGCAGTATATTTTCAAGAAACAGCATGCAATCTGCCTCCTTCCCGGCTTCCGGTGATCATTCCATCCTTAATTGTAATGATACGTCCGGTTTCTTCTGCCAGTTCCATGGAGTGTGTAATCAAAATAATCGTTTTTCCCTGTTCTTTATTTAATCGATGAAAAATATCCATGATCAGACGGCCTGTTTTTGAATCCAATGCGCCTGTTGGCTCATCAGCCAGAATAATAGCCGGATCATTTGCCATAGCTCTGGCTATCGCTATTCTTTGTTTCTGTCCACCTGATAATTCATCTGGTCTGTGAGTAGCTCTTTCTCGCATTTCTACGATATCTAGAAGTTCCATTGCCCGTTTGCTTCGTTCTTTACGTCCGACTCCTGCATATAGCATTGGCAGCTCAACATTTTTGAGTGCAGAGGTTCTTGCCACCAAATTATAGGTCTGTAAGACGAAACCGATCTTCTGATTTCTGATTTTGGAAACCTCTCTATCCTTTGCTTCAAACACACGGACACCGTCCAGCACATAATCCCCTTCGGTCGGTCGGTCAAGCGCTCCTATGATGTTCATCAGTGTGGATTTACCGGAACCTGAGGCTCCTACAATCGACACAAATTCACCTTGATCTACATGTAAATCCAGTCCATGCAGTACTTCCAATTCATTTGGCTGTCCCACAAAAAATCGCTTCACAATTTGATTCATTTCTATGATTCTGTTTTCACTCATTGTGGCCGGCCTCCTCCTGGTGCGCCGCCACCGCCTCCTGGTCCGCCGCCCATATTAAACATCATGGTCTCGGAGTTTTTTTGTGTTTCCGATGTATCTGTCGCAGAAGGGATTACCACCTTCATGCCTTCTGACAATTTGTCACTGATAATCTGTGTATAATAATCACTTTCCATTCCGATTTCCACAGGAATCTGCTGCGTCATTTGGTTAGGCTGATTTGTTTGATTCATCACGGTCACATATGATTCCCCATTTTCATTCGTTGAAATCGCATCATATGGGACTGTCAGTACACCTTTTATCTCATCGACAATGATGTTAAGTTTGGCTGTCATACCAAGTTTTAATCTATCATCCTTTGTAAGAATATCAATTGTCACTTCGTAAGTCGCATCAGTGCTGGTTCCGGTTGTTGCAGTTGCTGTCGGTGAAATAAAGGACACAACTCCTTCAAGTTCATCCTCTCTTGTTGCGTCTGTTTTAATAACAACCTGCATGCCTTCCTTTAATTCGCTGATATCGTATTCATCAACCTGTGCCGAAATCGTATAGTTCTCACAATTTTGAATGGTCATGATCTCACCATCCACATAAGTATCTCCCGACTTCACAATCAATGATGTGATTACGCCGCCGATCGGAGCAGTCACGATACAATTGCTAAGACTCGTCTGCAGATCTTCCAGCTGTTGTTTTAATTCCTCGGTAGAGTCACCCTTGGTTAATGCAGATTTCTGATAATTTTCATTGGTACTTGACAATGTATTATTAGCACTTCTGATTGTTTCTGCCTGTGCACGAAGTGCTTCATCATATGCGGTCTGCGCTTTTACTTCATTCTGATATGCTGTATTCACAGCTGTTTCAAGCTTTTCGATATCTTCTTGTTTTTGTCCCTCATCTTTTGCTGCCTGCAGACTACGCTTTGCTTTTCCGTATCCGTCGCATGCATCATAGAGATCCTTAAGTGCATTATCGACCTTAATCTGCGCGTCTTCCAATGACACCGCCTGTGTTCCATATGTATAAACATATTCACGATCTGTCGCCTGAGATTCAATTGCTTCCGTCTGTACGCTGACATTGATTTTCTCCTGTACACGCTCGATCTCTGTTTTTATATCATCGTCTTTAAAAATCGCAATAATTTGTCCCGCCGATACTGTATCGCCAACCTCGACATTCACTTGGGAAAGTTCCGTCTTTGTAAGTGTTGATTTGACCACACGGCTCTCCATGCTTTGCACGTTTCCTGTTGTTGTGATGCTTGATGTCAGATCCTGTTTTTCAATGTTTACGGTCTCTATCTGCACCGCTGCTCTCATGGCTGCTTCTGCTCGCTGTTTTTTTTGATCATTAAAAAAGAGAAACAAACCGACTAAAGCAATGATAACGAGAATAAGAGGTATTCTGATTTTCTTGAAAACTCTCTTGAGTGTCGTATTTGCTTTGTCTGCAGTATCTCTTCTTACAACCGGTGGCTCTAGCACCACTTCTACCAGATCTTCAGACTCCATTTTCATTTCCTCCATTCAAAGTTCATCTTGTATGATATCCTTGAACATTATGAATCAGAAACCTTAAATTAGTCTGAAAACGATATGAGATTCATTTATGAAAACATCTATCTACATACATATCTATTTATTCCATAGATTGATATGTATAAACCTCTACTTCTACTACTTCCTGACCACCCCAGTTTTTTTCCTGTACCAAGTAGTCTTCTTTCTGAAAACCACTGCTTAACAATGCTTTTGCAGAATAAATATTTCTGCCAAACCGATCAGTTGATCTGGTGCTTCTTTCAGATAAACACCTGCAATAATCATCTTTTTCTTTTCAAAATCACGACCACCAAGATTTTTAATTGCATTGATCAAAGTACTTCTATTCTTCTTAAAAAGAAAAGGAGGAATATACCGATAAACTTGATCGCTATTTGTAATCTCCATTAATGCATCCACATCATCCTCTGACATTTTTTTATTATAATCATTTCATTTTCCAAGAATGGAAACTCATCAAACAATTGTGTCATTTCTACCGTTCCTTTTTCTTAATCTAATTTGTAATAATCTTGTTTTTATGTGCTGTTATGATGCAGTAATTATAGGCATTCACAGTAAACACGCAGGTCTGTGTCGTAGCATACCAGTTTTTTCCTTTTTTTGCCGATAATAGTATCAGGTTCCATAATCCTATCCTTACACCATTTTACAACATCCACCGTCCCCAGTGACAGGTTTTTCTTGATTCGCTCAACTCCAAGCTCTGTTGTATGTAATTGTTCTATATTATCAATCAATTCTGTACTCACCTGTTTCTCCCTTCTAGCTCCACTGTCCCGGCAGATGATATCTGACCAATGTAGGGAACTGCTCACTGAAGGTCTCCGTTTTTTCGTCCGGCAGCTTTTCAAATACGTTTGATTCGTAGAATTTTCCCTTTACATTTTTAAGTCCATCCGGATTTAATTCATATCCCATGAGGGCATCAAAATTTTTACCATCCGGAGTAGTAATTCCGTAATGGTCGCAGGTTTTAAATCCAAAGCGTGGATAGTACCCTGGCTCTCCAAAGATGATAATCGCGCAATGTCCTTCAGCACGTGCCGCATTCATGGATGCTCGTAATAATTTCGCACCAATTCCCAGACTTTGCACATCTGGTTTCACACTAAGTGGACCAAATGTAAGAACCTTATGTTTGATTCCATCCGGACTTAACACATATGCTTGCGAATAAATAATACACCCCACCACATGGCCGTTTATTTTAGCCACTTTACTGATGGATTCTATGTAGTCCTCACTCTCATGCAGCTTTTTGATAAGAAGATGTTCATTACAACCGGGTGCATGCAGATTCCAAAATGCATGTTGCGTAATCATCTCTGCCTCATACCAGTCAGATTCTGATAGATCTTTCATCTCACAAATGGTAATCTCTGTCTGGTCGGTACTGTTCTTTTTCTTTTTCATTAACTGCATCAACAAGACATTCCAACCATTATCCATAACTTCTCTTTCGATCTCACAAAATCCATTTTTCTCATAACAGCGAAGTGCGCTTTTATTAAAATCATAAACCCGCAGTGTAAGCCCATTAAGTTTTAATACCCCAAAACAAAAACTGACGAATTCCTGCATAACTGCACTTCCGTGCCCCTTTCCTCTTTTCAGAGGATCTAGTAAAAAGTGACCCAGGTATCCTTCCCCGGTCTTTTCATTCATTCGCATAATGGCAATTGTCCCGATCATTTCCTCCTGATCCATAATAGCAAATACAGCACTGCTTACGTTTGCGCATCCTGCAAGATCTGTTCCTTCGTGATTGGATAGGTAAATCCTCGTCCTGCCCATTGCATTAAAAAATCTACATCCTGATCCTCGTTCCATTTAACGATCAAATCGGCCTGTTTCTCCTCTAGTAGTTTAAACTGATACATTCTCCTTATGCCTCCCATATCACAATCCACCTCTGGCAATGCCTCACAATAGACTGTGTAATAACATATTTAATATTATAAGTCATAATGCTCTAACAAACAATTTACATATGTCATTCCTTCCAATACTTCGACACTTTTTCCTCAGCTTCCTCTTCTGATAAGTCTAGTTCTTCCTGAATTTTCTGCTGCGTTATCTCCTTTGAAATGCCTAAAGACTTGCAGATACGGACCATTCCTTCCTCGAGGGCATCTTCACGCTCTTCTTGGCGTTGTACTCTAATGTCAGTTTCATAATCATATTCTGCTATCAGCATATTTACTACCTCACTTCCTTTTCTCTTTAAGTATTCACTGAGAATACCTTTATCTATGCATTCTTTCACTGCTCTTTCGATTGCATTTGGTCTTCCGTTGCTCTTATATTTTTCCACACACTCGATAAACAAAGCATATTCTTTCATAATCTCGCATTTATCCAGCATAGAATGTTCTTGTTCCGGTTTGATATTGATCACGTGCACATTGAGTTGCAACATGTTCGGGATGATCCCTTCCTGTTCAAAAAAAGCATCTGATAAACTCAGTGTAGTTTGCTCCTGCATAGGATCTATTCCATTATAGAACGTATAAAACTCAGGTGTAGGAAGTTTTACAAGTTTCCTCTTATAACGATCTTCAATTGAAACAAGCTGCTCATACACTCGTCCGATATATAACAGACTCCGCAATGGCATGTTCCTGTTAAGTGTACTCT
>JAAYYM010000153.1 GCA_012515365.1 Clostridia bacterium | reverse complement strand
TGGAGTTCCTTGGTGATGCAGTATTAGAACTGACTACCAGCGAATTTCTGTATATGAACCATCCTGAAATGCGGGAAGGAAATATGACAAAGATGAGGGCAAGTCTTGTTTGCGAGTCTACCCTTGCTTCTTGTGCAAGAAAAATCGGACTGGAGAAGTATATTCTCTTTGGAAAAGGGGAAGAACAAACGGGTGGACGAAACAGAGATTCCATCATCTCTGATGTTATGGAGGCGGTGATCGGTTCACTTTATTTAGATGGAGGAATCGAAGTCGCAAAGCGTTTTATCTATCAGTGTGTGCTTGATCATTATGAGGATAAGATACTTTTTTATGACAGTAAAACCATTCTTCAGGAACGTGTGCAGGAAAAAGGAAGAAGTTTGTCCTACGAATTGGTAGATGAGTGTGGCCCGGCACATGACAGAACTTATAAAGTAAACTGTATGATTAATAAAAAGAAAGTCAGTGAAGGCAGCGGCAGAACGAAAAAGGGAGCAGAACAAGAGGCGGCTTATCAGGCTCTCCTTATTTTAAATGAGAAGTAGGGGAAAGAATGTATTTAAAAAGTATTGAGGTACATGGCTTTAAGTCATTTGCCAATAAAATTGTATTCAAATTTCATAATGGGATTACCGGAATCGTCGGGCCAAACGGAAGTGGCAAGAGTAATGTAGCAGATGCTGTGCGCTGGGTACTTGGTGAACAGCGTGTTAAACAGCTACGTGGTGCCAGTATGCAGGATGTAATTTTCTCGGGTACAGAAACCAGAAAACCTATGGGATATGCATATGTGGCGATTACATTGGATAATTCGGATCATCAGCTGGCAATTGATTTTGAAGAGGTGACTGTTTCAAGAAGAGTTTATCGTTCAGGAGAAAGCGAATATCTGATTAATGGTGCTATCTGCCGTTTGAAGGATGTATACGAGCTGTTCTATGATACCGGTATCGGTAAAGAAGGATATTCAATCATTGGACAGGGACAGATCGATCAGATCTTGTCCGGTAAACCGGAAGACAGAAGAGAATTGTTTGATGAGGCAGCGGGAATTGTTAAGTTTAAGCGCAGAAAAGATACGGCGGTTAAAAAGCTGGCAGAAGAGAAGGCTAATTTAGTTCGTGTCAGTGACATTCTCTCAGAACTTGAAAAACAGGTTGAACCATTAGAAAAACAATCCGAAATTGCAAAGGATTATTTAAAGAAAAAAGAAGCACTTAAAGTTCTTGATGTAAACATGTTTCTTTTGGAAGCAGAGCGCATTAAAAATCAGCTGGTAGAGATTGATGAAAAGATTAAAATTGCGGATTCTGATTTTAAGAGCGCGAAAGAACAATATGAGAATACCAGGGCAGAATATGAGAAGATAGACAATGAGCTGGAAATGCTGGATCGCATGATCGAAGAAAAGCGCCAGCTTGTTTCTGATACCGGTCTGATGAGAGGAAAGCTGGAAGGCGAAATCAATGTCCTTAAGGAACAGATCAAGGCGGCAGAGAATAACAGTGAGCATTATAACAACCGCATTCAGACAATTGAGAGCCAGCTTAAGACAAGGGAATCAGAAAAAGAACAGATTCTCAGTGAGAAGAGTGAACTGGATGTACAGTTAGAAGAACTGACCCTAAAACGCGATGAGGCGAAAAAGTTTTTAAGCGATGTCCAGCAGAAAATCCTGTTATTAAATACTGGAATTGAAAATGGGAAAAATGAAATTATCGGTTTATTGAATGCCCGTTCTGAAATACGTGCAAGAGTCGGTCGATGTGATTCAATGATTGAGCAGAATAACATTAAAAATGCTGAAATACAGTCACGTCTGCTTCGTGCTAAGAGTGATGAAGCAGAACAGAAAAAACAGCTGGATGAGCTCTATCAGGTAGTAAATGAAATTAATTCCGAAATAATGGCGCTGGATTCCAAGGCAGTGGAATTAGAAGAGACAACAGCCAAGATTAAGAAAGAAATTGAACAGATCGATAAAGAACTGGAGAATTGTCAGGTTACTTATCATAAAGAAAAATCAAAGCTTGAAGCACTTAAAAATCTGAATGAACGCTATGAGGGATATGGCAACAGCATTAAAAAGGTTATGGAGCAGAAGGAGCAGCATGCCGGTATTATAGGTGTTGTTGCAGATATCATTCATGTTGACAAGGCTTATGAAACGGCAATTGAAATTGCATTAGGCGGTAACATTCAAAACATTGTCACAAAGGATGAAAAAACAGCCAAAGAAATGATCCGTTTCTTGAAGGAGAACAGGCTTGGACGTGCAACCTTCCTTCCTCTTACCAGTGTAAAAGACCGTGGAGAATTTAATCGACCGGATGCACTAAAGGAAGAGGGCGTTATCGGAATTGCGTCGACACTTGTCAAGACAAACGATCAGTATAAAGACGTGGTTGGCCAGTTACTTGGCGCGATCCTTGTGGTCGATCATATTGATCATGCGATTGCACTTGCAAAAAAATATAATTACATGCTTCGCATTGTCACAAAAGAGGGAGAATATCTGACTCCCGGTGGGGCAATGGCCGGTGGAGCATTCAAGAATAACAGCAATCTGCTTGGTCGAAAACGTGAGATCGAGGCATTGGAACAGACGATCCGGGAATGTAGTCAAAAAATAGACGTTCTGACCGGACAAATTGATCAGAAGAGACAGGAACGAAAACAGCTGCGTGAACAGTCAGAAGAATTACGTGAAAAACAGCAGGAAACATATATCAGACAAAATACTGCGCAGATGAATGTAGATCAGGCTTTGGCAAGACAGCAGACCTATGAGCAGGGATTTAAGGATCTTGAACAAGAAAACAAAGATTTACTGAGACTTTCAAATGAAGTCAAAGATGAGAAGGAAAAGATTCAGGAAGAATTACTTCAGTCTGAAACACGCGAAGCAGAGCTGGAACAATTGATCAGGGAATATGGTGATCAGCTGGCGCAGGTACGTGATGATGAAAATGACAAAGTCTTAAATGCAAGTGAACTTGATCTTGACGTTGCTAATATGACGCAGAAGAGAGAATTCTGCCAGCAGAACTTAGATCGTGTGATTGGTGAAATTACAGGATTACAAAATGAGATAGCGGAAGTCAATATTGATATTGCGGAAACTGAAAATGAAATCAAACAAAAGCAAGAGAATATTGTCAGCATAGAAGACACCATCAAGGCAAGCATTGAATCTGTAGATGAAAATAAACTGGCGCTTGATCAGGCAATTGAAACAAAGGATGCGTTGAATGCCAGACAGAAGAATTTCTTTAAGATAAGAGAGGATCTTTCAGAAAAGATTAATGCACTTGATAAGGAG
>JAAYYM010000152.1 GCA_012515365.1 Clostridia bacterium | reverse complement strand
TGAAAATCTCTGTTTCAAATTCCGGATTCTGTGCTTTATCTATATAAATTTGCATTGTCCCATGTTCAAATTTCTCGTAATGATTTTTGAAGTCATACATTGCATTTTTCACTGAATTGTAAATGTGCTTTTCTTTCTCATTTTGAGGATATGCATCCCGCGCCAAAGCATTCTGCAGCCTGCGAAGTTGTGCATCTGCATAGCCACCAAAAGACTGAATCGCTCTCTTTGACAAGAACATTCCCGCATTTGCAATGAGTTCCCTGCCTAAATCATTGAGATATAAATAATGCTCTGAATTCAGTCCAAGCAGTTCCAAGGTATTGGGATTACAATTCAAAAGTAACTTCACCATTTTGTTAAATGTGTAGATTGTCGTATCTGTATTGGTATCCACATACTGCTCATATTCGGTCAATCCAATTAAATCAGATTTTTGATTCAGTGCTACACCACGAATATCAATATCACTGTCACTATTATTTGTTCCATAGGAATAACTACCTGCCAAACCTAGTAAAATGACATGTTTGCCAAGATGTTCATCGGCATTTATAAACCGATATTCATCTCCTTTTAGAATTGATGATAAATCCATCTGGATTCCCTCCTACAACTTTCTCGCTACTATTATATAAACAATTGCTATATCCTCTTAATTATCAAAAGCACCTCCGATTATCGTAGCCGGAGGCACTTTCTTGTTTCTATTGTTACTCTTTCTGTTTTTTCCTGAGTTCCTCTAGTTGCTGACGCAGTTGCTCGTTTTCTCTCTTTTGTTTGTCGCTTTCTTCCTTTAATTTTTCTAATTCTTCCTTCTGCTTTTCAATCTCTTCTTTTTGCAAATCTATCATGTATTTTATAGTGTTTCGGTCCATTTCTTCTAGCGCTTTCGAATACATATGCAGCACCTCCTTAATATCCTGACGGAATTCAAAGATATCCTTGTACAGAGGAATAAAGGATGGGAACTTTGTGATAATTTCCATAATAACCTTTGGTTCATCACTTGTTAGGAATTTAAGCCACGCATCTGCCTCTGTATCTATAGTGTGACCGCTTTCCAAGAAGATGTCAAGCGGAACGTATAGAAATTCCTGTAAAAGATGAAGTTCTAAACCTGTATCAAATATTTGTCTGGATTTATGGATAAAATCTTTGGGAAACTTGTGAAATTCTTCTGTACTTTTTTCTAGAATAACAATCGTATAAACCGTCTTTAAGTCTCCATATTTGAAGCCCTTTTTCTTTTGGCTTTTAACCGATGCGTACTGTCGTAAAACCAAATCTGAGGAATAGCAGGCACTGCGTTCTCCCGGGAATAGATAGGGGAGTTTTTGAATTTCTACATTTGCCAGTGAGCCGTCTTCGAGTTCTACAATGATATCCATAACGACAAGAGACCCCTCTTCGATAATCTGGCTACCTTCCAGCGGAAGTGCATACTTAACATGAACTTCCTTTCCCAACAGACAACTAATAAATGCAGACAATCGCTCCGGTGTTCGTTCTGGGTCAAAAACATATTTGAAGAATGTGTCATAGGTAATCTTAATGCCTCGATTTCCGGAACAGTAATCCAGAAAATCATTTCTTAATTCTGGGGTAAGTTTTGTGTATTGTCTGAAAAGGTCCGGTTCTGATTTCAAATGTGACAGAATCGTTTCTCGATCAATCTTCTCACCAAAAACAGTCGGTGATAATTGTACGACTTCTTTTTGCATAGACATGCTCCCTATTTGTGCAAGGTTATTAGTTGCTGTCTGCTGGATTATTGGCGAACGCCTGATGCACACAAGTAAGGTGCTATCTGTAAAATTCCCGATGATTGTGTAGAAGCACAATCGCAGTACGTGTGAAAACTATAACATATCCTCTATTCTTAAACAACCGGCAAAACACTTTTTCGTCAAATGTTCTTACAACTTTCTCCCCATATAAACCACATCATCCATTGGGTTATCGTAATATGGCGCTATTTCTTGAAATCCATATTTCTGATACAAGTGAATTGCGCTCTCCAAGGGACGTATGGTATCGAGAACCATTTCCGAATAACCGTCTTCCTTAGCAACGGTCAAAATTTTCTCTATCAATTGCCGACCAACCTTTAGTTTGCGATATTTAGGCTTCACATACAAACGCTTCATCTCACATCGCGCATCTGTATGCCTATGATAAGCAACACAACCGATTACCTGATTATCCTTCCAACACAACAAATACCCTCCCTTGCGGGAAGGTATATCTTAGCAGACACACCCAGCAAATGCAATCATC
>JAAYYM010000151.1 GCA_012515365.1 Clostridia bacterium | reverse complement strand
ACATCATTTTGTAGATGATGTACTCCTGCTTTTCCAGCGGAGTTGTCATTATGTACTCGCTGTTGTAGATTTTTAATTCGTTGCCTATAAGCGTCATCTCCCTTTTCATTTATAATTCTTCGTGTGAACACGTTGTGCTGACTGTATCAGACATTTTTATCACCTCCCTGCATAATTGCAGCAGCAATTCATATTTGAACTTGCATAAAAAACGCCCTGCCGAATGTCTCAGCAGAGCGTTAATGAAAAAGTGCCTCCATATATATACCGATGGGAAACAGAAAAAACGAAGATTTCAATGAATGGGAAGTAAATCTTTGTATAGCTGCACAAACAGCGAAATATAAAACATATATTCGATTAGTAATATTTGCCAACAAAGAAAAATCCCCACAGCAATACTGTGGGGAGATGTTTACGCCGCTGGATCGTTATTGGAATTAGTTGGTTGAATGGAAGATGCGTCAGGCGATTCTTTTTGCATAAAGATGATCTTACACTGTTCAAACAATAACAGTATCCGTTTATAGTTGTAGCTGACTAATCCCGGATAACCGAAAGCTTTAGCTTCTTCAAACAATGAGATATACTCATCACGAAGCTTGTCCAAAGCTCGCCGGAGAAGATCCTGCACTGCCCGGACAGTTGTACCCATTCTTTCTGCAATTTCATATGTATCAAGATTACTCTTGAAGGTGCAGTAAAGAGCACTGTACTGCTTCTCTGTCAGAACTTCCATCGCTTCCCTGAGAACCGGATCATCAAACAGATCATCAAATCCGTTTGTGACTTTCTTTTCAGCGTTGAGAACAACAGCAGGAACATCCTGAAAGCGTTGTTTTCTTGCTTCCGAGTTTTCCCACTCGTCGTATTCCTCAAGACTGCAAGACTTTCTGTTCTCATAGTACCGTCTGTCCGAATTCAGTTGGTCACTCTCGACCTTCTTCCATTCCTCAGACTCATAGAACGATGTCGCCTGTTCGTATGCTTCCTGACCAATTTCCTCCTTATAGCTCTGGAGCGGCGTTGCCAATTCAAGAACGCTCATATCGTCATGCTTGTGATATTTGTTCACTCTCATAACATTTTCCTTTCGGCAGAAGGTTTAAGTGTATGTATAGAATGAACGTTCTTGTTCGGTTAATGTTATTTTAACATACTTTTTGTCGTACGTCAATAGAAAATCGAAAATTTGTTCTAAGCAATCTGAAATGATGCTATAATTGCTTTTTCAACAATATCAAAGTCTAAAAGCAAGTAGTTCTATTACAGATCAATACTTGGGCTGGATAAATAATGCTTTTTTGGGTGGCACAATATAAAGATATGGATCAACATAATTAGGATGAGGGTTTTTATAAGGATTATCAGTGCTGATCCAGAAAGAGAACGACCAACCTGCCGGTTTGCCTAAAATGTCATTTTGTTTAACCTCGTCTCCTTTTTTAACCCTGATTCCATTCAAACACCAATATTGAGAATAGATATCAAGCTTCTTATGATATATCGTTACACGACCATATTCAACATTGGTAACTTTACCATCAAATGTAGCTACTGCATTCAATAGGTTTACAGATTCTTTCTGGCCAATTCCATCATTTGATATGTCAAGATATTTATGATTATATTTGTTATATTTATCAATTTTATATAATGAGCTATTATTTTCACTGCCTGGAAGCGGCCACATACAGGGGCGGCTTTGCCAAAGGAGCTTGCCATCGTATCTATCAATTAAATACAGATCTCCTTCATCTGTAATAAAAAGACTT
>JAAYYM010000150.1 GCA_012515365.1 Clostridia bacterium | reverse complement strand
TCATTAAGTAATTGCTCAGAAACAGTCAACATTACTACAGTCGCAAGATATCATGTAAAGCAAGAGGTAAAATATGCCGTTATCCGAGATACAAAAAGAAACTGACCGTGTTCGAGCTTGGATCAACAAGTGTCTTCAGGATGTGGAAACTCTCTTATTTATTCCATTCCGCATTTTGTTAATGATTGTTATCATTGACAGTTTTGCTCAGCAGGATGCAGGCTATGGAATGAAAAACAATCTAAAATGTTTCACGGATTTTGTTGTGAAGTTTGGTGGAGAGCTAAAGGATATCCTGGAAGAGGTTTGCCCGGTTACTTTGTATTATCATAATTGTGATAAAGAAAACCTTGGAAATTTGAACCTGCCTGAGCATCGAATATTGAGTGTTGGTGATCCTGATCTTCAGAAAGAATCGGTAAGGATATTGAGCTTATTACCAACAACAAAGGAACGTGAAAGTGCTTGCACCAAACATAAGTACGCAGGGCTCATTAATGCATTGAGAAATAAGATTGTCCATGAGCTAAACTACCTAAACCAACAGCCCAATTTTCAAGAGCATAATGAAATGCAGATTCCTCATGTGGCAACTCGAGCAAGAAAGAGGCCTGATAATGATAGCGCCGAGTGCCTGAATTTTGATGCATGGACTGTTCATATCCCGATTTCCTTTATAGAAAGAGTCTTGTATGAAACCACTGAAAATTATTTCCATTATTGTCTCAACAATTCCATCATGCCATTCGGAAGCACAGCAACGAAAGGAAATGCATGTGCTCTCGTGGTATGATTAAGCTAATGAATAAAGGAAGGACGACTAATCTGTTTGCTGGGTTTCATTACGATTGATATTTAAAGAGTATTTCAGCTGGAAAGCAAAAGAGAGAGGTTCTTTTAAAATGAAAAACAGACTATGGAGTAGTAATAGTTTTCTTCTTGCAAGCATTCTGGCTTGATTTATGATAAAATGATACAAGGAAAGTCCCTGAAATCGTCCAAAACCCTTGCACTTTATCCGATGGATTACAGCGTGTATCAGCCTCGCTCTATGGGCAAATGTACTTGTACGAACTCATGTCCACACTATCTAGAATTTGTTCACACTATTTCGGAATGGAAGCAGTGCGCTAAGACAGTACCATGATCAAGATTTATCCTTCAAAAGCAAACCGTAAGAAGCCTTTGAGGTATAATAGAAATCAAAAAGGAAACGAAACGATATTGAGAAGTTTATTCTGAAGCATAAGAAGCTTTCGAGGAGTGTTTATTATTTATAATAAGCATAACCTAATATCTTTAGGAGGTCTTTAAAATTGAAAATACAAGAAATTAAGATTTTGTTAGCTATATGTGACAAGGGTTCAATGACAAAAGCAGCTGATGCATTAAATATATCTCAACCAACAGTAAGTAGAACAATTAAAAAAGTATCAAAACAGTATAATATCAAAATATTTGAAAACATAGGACATAGGCTTCGTTTATCAACTGAAGGAGAG
>JAAYYM010000149.1 GCA_012515365.1 Clostridia bacterium | reverse complement strand
GATCATAGCCTCTTGCAACACATTCTACCGAAGCGTAGAAGCTCTTCAAATCAATACACATATACACTTGTCCCATAATCTACGCCCTCCTTAACAGAACACCTGTTCTATATTTGCAATTATCATATTAACATAGAACAAGTGTTCTTGTCAAGGCTCTTTGAACTTTTTCTAAAAGTTTATCACACTCTGCTAAAATCGAGAACATATTTTCGGCAATATAAACAAAGAAAAAAGTGTGTCACGGTGACACGCTTTTACAACAATAACTATAAAAGTGATTTGGAAATGTGAATAGACTTAAACAGCTTCCGATTATAAAAGAAATCCATAAAGTATCTTCTAATGGTATTATATTGGCGATAGGGAAAAAGAACTCAATTATGATTTTTATTAATGCTGGTAAAGTAAAAGCAATTATTCGCTATTCTTTGTTTGAAATGTACAATCTATTATTTTATTAAGCTTCTATTATCGTTTAGTAATTGCATTGAATTTTAGGTTTAATTAATGTATAATAAAGTAAAATTAACACAAATTTATTTATAACAACTAATTAAATACGTTCTGTAAATGAATATTCATTAATTTATACAATTATTCATATTAGTAAAGTAGGAAATTTTTTATGAAAACTGTCTATTCAAAAGTTATTTCTATCATCGCATCAAGTGCTATATTTTTTTCAGCTATATCAAATAATATCAATATTCCTATACCGAAGAGTACGGATGCTGCTTTATCATATAGAACCAAATTTACACTCTATGGAGATCTTGATGGTGATGAAGAGATTAATTCATTTGATATGGTTATTATGAGGCAAGCTATTACAGACGGAGAATATATTTTACAAGCTGACTTAAATTCTGATAAAATAGTTGATAATGAGGATTTAAAAATTTTAAGAAACTATGTATTAGCAGATGATTCAATTATAGAAGCTTATCTGTATGATGATGCTGACGGAGATGGCTTGTGTGATATGCTTGAAGTTACCCTTTTAAAATCTGATCCTGATTCCTGTGATACAGATAAAGACGGGTTATCAGATTATGAAGAAATTATATTTACTCGTACATCACCGACAAATAGATATTCCAGAAGTGATCAAATTACAGATGATTTAGATGATCCAGATGAAGATAAGCTTACTAATAAAGACGAGGTAAGTAATAATACGAATCCGTTATTAAATGATTCTGATTGTGATAATATCTCTGATTATGACGAAATAAACATATACAAAACCAATCCAAATTCAGAGGATACAGATAATGATGGTATAACTGACGGTGATGAAATACTACTTGGATTATCTCCTGATAAGGACAAATCAGATGGTATGCTAAGTGATAACTGTCGTACTTTTGAACACCAGATTCCATCTTCTGACGATATATTATCTGGCATTAATACTGAGGACAACCCTTATGAAATTTCAATTGATATTAGTTCAGCAGGAAATTATGGAAAAGCTTTATCCATAAAATCATTGCAGTTAACTGATGATTCAACTGAGGATGGTATAATAGGAGAAGCTGTAGAGTTAACATACACTGATGGTTTAAGCGTTGATAATGCTAAGATATATTTCAATCCTAAGAATTTAGATGGCAATATTGAAGACTACATGATCTTTAAATATTTCCCTGAAACTAATTATTTATTACCAGTAGAAACAAAATATACTGATGATTCCGCATACGTTGAAACCAATGAACTTGGCACATTTTGTTTTGTTTCAATAAATAATATAAGTATCAATGATATAGGCGGATCACACGGAGTTAAGTCTATTGATGTAATCTATGATTATGAATTGGGCGAGGTTGAAGCGGCTTTTATAGTTGATGTTTCTGGGTGCTTGGTAAAGAATCTTGACGAGACAAAGCAAAGCATTCATGATTGTTGTGAAGCATTATTCAAGCATTCCAATAATGCAAATGTATCAATAATCGGACATTATGTTTCAAGTGATCAATCTAAAATATGTTTTGCTAATATAACGAATTCTGACAATGACCCGATTCTTAATAATATCGAATCAGTTGATCAAGCACTTTCGAAATTAAAAAATGTTACTACTAATGAGGACAGTATTTTAAACGGATCCATTCTATTTTTGGATCAATTAAAAGATGAATTATATACAAATGCAGCACATAAATATGCTTTTATCATGTGTGATTCTGTATATTCATTTTCTGATAGAATGCAATACAAATTAACCGTTCCTCAAATGGTACGAGAGTCATTAAGCTCATTAAATGATTCTGGTATCAAGTTGAAATTTCTGTTATCTACGGATTGTTTCAAATATAAAGAAGCTATTAAGAATTTTAAAGAGGCTTGTGCTAAATATGATTTTGAAGTTCTAAGTAAAGCTGGTACCGGATATTTCGGAGACACGGAGTTTTCAAGTATATATTCAGATGCAGTCATAAAAAAAGAAACTGAATCTATTGTATTTACGTGTTCGTCCAATCCAAGTGTTATCCCTTCATATGTAAATAGAAATGCGTTTATAAATAGTCTTCCGAATTCTTTTGATACCTCAAGAATACCACCAGCAAATGATGATGGGGAAATCGATTTTATAGAGGCATCACTTGCAACAGGTGCAGCCCATTATGATAAAGACGGCAAAATTGTGTTTACTAATTATAAGGATGCTTGCTACGCAAACGATCTGACAAGAATAGGCTACGATCAGCTGATTCTCAAGTATGGTATTGAATTGCGACTAATTTGTGGTGATATAGATATAGCACCTTTTGATGATAAAATTCTTTACATGGATACTGATGGAGATGGTTTAAAAGACAAGGATGATCCTTATCCTCATGAACCGTTTGATGAGAGATTTGAGATTGTTGATGATTATAATAGCACTTTCCCCGAAAGCGATTTTGTAAATAAAAGATGGCAGGAATCAGAAGAATGCTATGGTTCTGTATCGGCCAATGTAGGTGATATAATAGCAGCAAAATTTATTAAAGCATCATTAACAGAATTGGCTGGTTTAGCTTACTATTTACCGTTGTCTGGCATTTGGAGTGCGCTTCAAGGTTCGGATAACAAATTAACATGGTCACAATTACCAAATGCGGCTGAGATGCTTTGGGAGTATTTAAATAATGATACTAATAGGTTAATACTTCATCCATCTGATGTTAAGGAAATAATCTCTTGTCATGATAATAATATTCTACATTTAAAATACAACATAAATCAATTATTAAAAGTTGCAGAGCAAACTACTTATAATAATTCTGCTGTAATTTGTACAATGCCTGATTCCAATATGCGATCAGTATGTATGGTAGATAGACTCGGCGAATGTGAGTTAAGAGGGATTGATATAAATGGAGTAAAGCATCCACATACAATGCAAAAGATAACTACTGGGAAACAAGCAGATTGGAATTTATCTGTTGGAAGCTGTTATGGAGGTATGGTTGCTGATATAACATCTGACGGAAACAATTATAGTATGAAATATAGATATTATATATTAGATATTTATGAATGGGCTGCTCATGTCGCTGAACCAGAAACATTATCGCAAATGATCCATAGATTACATGAATTAGGAGAAGCTCATCAATTTTTGATAGCTGGATACTACGAAGGCACTCTACATTGGAAAAAAGGAGAATCAACAGCAAACGACTACATTATGCAACAGATTTATTATGATCTTAATATTTGAGGTGATCAGAATGAAGGAAAAAGCCATAAAGATAATTCAAACTATATTTGGGATTCTGTATTGTAT
>JAAYYM010000148.1 GCA_012515365.1 Clostridia bacterium | reverse complement strand
GTTTTTTGTTCTCCTGCATCAAGACTTACTGCTTCAAATCCTTTTAACTCTTTTAAAGGCCTGATCGCTGCTTTGGTCAGATCTTGTACGTACAGCTGCACGACTTCTTTTCCTGCCATATTTCCGATATTCTTAATCGTCACACTTACCTTGACTGTTTCAGATTCTTTCATGGATTTCTGACTCAGTTTTAGATCTGACAGCTCAAACTGTGTGTAGCTTAGACCATATCCAAATGGATAGCAGACATCCATTTTTTTCGTATCATAATAGCGATATCCTACAAAAATACCCTCTGAATAAACTACCTTTCCATCCTTGCCCTGAAAATTCAGATAAGAAGGATTGTCCTCTAATCTGAGTGGAAAACTTTCTGCCAGTTTGCCGCATGGATTTGCTTTTCCATATAGAATATCGGCTACTGCCTCAGCAACACCTTCTCCGCAAAGATATGCTTCAACAATGCCCTTTACGCGATCTGCAAATGGTAATTCCACCGGAGAACCATTATGCAATACTACAATCACCTGTTTCTGCACCTTAAGGATTTCCTCGATCAATTGATTCTGTACATCCGGCAGACGCATATGCTCTCGGTCATAGCTCTCTGATTCAAATGCATCCGGCAGCCCTGCAAATACAACTGCTACCTTTGCATTCTGCGCCATCTGTACCGCTGCCTCGAATTTTTTCTGGTCAAGCACATCATCTGTTGCACTAAAGCCTTCAGAATACTGTGTTACACCATATTTTTTCATAGTCTCTATCGCACAGGGAACCTGTTTCGAATTGATATGAGAGCTTCCGCCACCCTGAAATCTAGGTTTTGCTGCAAAGCCGCCGATCAAAACAACACCATCCATTCCTTCTTTAAGAGGTAGTATCTGATCTTCATTCTTGAGAAGTACGATACATTGTTTTGCGATTTCAACCGCTTTCTCATGATCTGCTTTTCTGTCAAATACTTCATCACGCTTGTTTTCTATATAACGGAATATAATCCGCAGCATACGTTCTACTGCAGTATTCAGGATTTCTTCAGGCAATTCGCCAGTTTTTACGGCATTGACGATATCGGCATCATTGGTACCAAGGCTGCCCGGCATCTCTAATTCAAGCCCCGCCTGAACACCCGCCACTCTGTCACTGACTGCACCCCAGTCAGACATAACAAAGCCTTCAAACCCCCATTCATCGCGTAGTATTTCTGTCAAAAGTCTATGATTTTCCGAAGCAAATATTCCGTTGATTCTATTATAAGAACACATAACTGTCCAAGGATCTGCTGTCTTTACAACCTTTTCAAATGCCGGCAGATAGATCTCTCTAAAAGTTCTCTCATCTACTTCTGATGAGCATGACATCCTCTCGTGTTCCTGATTATTGGCTGCAAAATGCTTGATAGAGGTTCCGATATTCTGTGACTGTACCCCTTTGATATAGGCTGCTGATAATTCACCCGCCAGATATGGGTCTTCTGATATATATTCAAAATTACGTCCACATAGTGGAGAACGTTTGATGTTTACTGCCGGTCCTAATAATACGGCGATATCCTCTGCCTGACATTCTTTTCCCAGTATTTCTCCCATGTTCTGCATTAAGTCTCTGTCAAAACTACAGGCTGTCGCACATGCTGTTGGGAAACATACTGCCTCAATACTCTCATTTACGCCCAGATGATCTCCACCCTGAGCCTGCTTACGCAGTCCGTGAGGTCCGTCACTCACCATGACTGCCGGTATTGAAAGACGCTCTATTGCCTTTGTATGCCAGAAATCGCTGCCAGAACAAAGTCCTGCTTTCTCCTCTAATGTCATCTTTGATATGATCTCTTTCAAATCCATAAAATAACCTCCTTTTGCTTCGTTGGAACTCTTCTTTGATTATAACACACCAAATCTCATACTTCTACGCGTTACTTTGATTACTTCTTTCCATTACTTTTATTACTTTTATTACTTCTATACCTTCGCATTCTTTCGCTCATGCTTTCTTATATCAGATATTTTTCTTTATTTACTTTCATTAGTTTGTTATAATAAGGGGTGATTTATAATTAGGAGGCAATTATATGAATTATGGACGAAAAGGTACACGAAAGAGACAGAAAACCCTCATATCAAAGTCTTCCAAAGTTGGGAAGACCATAGCAATCACTTTCTTTAACGCTTTTCTGATATGTGCACTTTCACTTGCAGTAATCGGGTGTTGTGCCGGAGTAGGGCTTTTCAAAGGAGTACTGGCAACAGCTCCTGATATTTCTAATATAGATGTTTCTCCATCAGGCTTTTCTACAACTGTTTACGACAAAGAGGGGAATCCTCTGACAAAGCTTGTGGCAGAGAACTCAAACAGAATCTACATTACCATTGATAAGATTCCACTGGATTTTCAACATGCCTTTGTAGCCATCGAGGATGAGCGCTTTTATGATCATCCTGGTATCGACATCAAGGGTATCATGCGTGCCGGCATTACCGGTCTTAAAAGTGGACATTTTTCTCAGGGTGCCAGCACACTGACCCAGCAGCTATTGAAGAATAACGTCTTTACAGACTGGACAAGTGAAACGTCATTGGTTGAAAAGTTCAAACGTAAATTTCAGGAACAATATCTGGCTATTGAGTTAGAAAAGACAATGGATAAAGATACCATTCTTGAAAATTACATGAATACAATCAACCTTGGTCAGAGTACACTTGGTGTACAAGCTGCATCACTGCGCTATTTTAATAAGAAAGCATCCGATATCACACTGTCAGAAGCAGCAGTTATTGCTGCAATCACACAGAACCCTACCAAGTACAATCCGATCTCGCATCCGGATTACAACAAAGAAAGACGTACCAAGGTCCTTAATAATATGCTTGAACAGGGTTATATCACACAGGTACAGTTTGATGAGGCTATGGCTGACGACGTTTATTCAAGGATTCAGAATGTCAATGATACTGCTGAAAAATCTTCTATTTATACTTATTTTGTGGATGAATTGACAGAGCAGGTCATCACAGATCTGCAGGAAATGAAAGGCTACTCTTATACACAAGCCTATAATGCACTTTACAGTAAAGGACTTTCTATCTACACCACGCAGGATCCAAGGATTCAGGCAATCTGCAATGAAGAATTTGCCAACCCTGATAATTATCCGGAATCCACCAAGCTCATGTTATCCTATGAGCTGTCAGTTGAGGATGTATCAGGAGAACAGAAAAACTTCAGTTCACAGAATTTTGAAAGCTACTTTAAACAAAATGACAAAAAATTCAATATGATATTTGATGATGAAGAAACCGCACAGCAATATATTGATGAGTACAAAGCCTTCGTCATGAATCCTACCGATAAATTTATTGCTGAGAATATTTCTCTGACTCCTCAGCCTCAGGCATCTATCGCAGTTTACGATCATACAACCGGTGAGGTAGCCGCTATCGTTGGTGGACGCGGAGAGAAAAAGGCGAGTCTGACACTAAATCGTGCAACAGATACTTTGAGACAACCTGGTTCTACCTTTAAAGTGCTGGCTGCATATGCACCGGCTCTTGACAGTGCTGGCTTTACTCTTGCCTCTACACAGGTCGATGAACCATTTTCTTATGCAAACGGCCGTCCTGTTTCAAACTGGTATAACACCGGCTACAAAGGAATTTGTACTGTACGTTATGGTATTGAGCAGTCCTTGAATATCGTAGCCGTAAAAACCTTAACGGATATCACACCTCAGCTTGGATTTGATTATCTTTTGAATTTTGGCTTTACCACTCTTGTAGACCGTCGTACACAGGCAGACGGCAGTATCACCTCTGATATTACACAGGCTCTTGCACTTGGTGGTATTACAGATGGTGTTACAAACTTAGAATTAACTGCAGCTTACGGTTCAATCGCTAATGGCGGAAGCTATATCAAGCCTAGATTCTATACAAAGATCATTGATCATGATGGCAATGTACTGATTGACAATGCACCAAAAAAACGTCAGGTTATCAAAGACACCACTGCTTATCTGTTAACAAGCGCTATGGTCGATGTTGTCACAAAGGGTACCGGTGGAAAGGTACGTTTTGACGGTATGTCGATCGCAGGTAAAACAGGAACCACCTCTAGTGATGTTGATGTCTGGTTTGCGGGCTACACACCTTATTATACATGTGCTACATGGGCAGGCTATGATAACAACGTCCATATGGGAAAAAGCGAAACAGGTATTGCAAAAACACTTTGGAAATCAGTTATGTCGCGTGTTCATGAGGGTTATGAAAATAAAAGTTTCACAGTGCCAGAAGGAATCACATCTGCAACTGTTTGTAACAAATCCGGTAAGCTTGCAGTACCGGGACTTTGCACCACAGACGGCAGTGCCTATACAGAATACTTTGCTACCGGAACACAGCCAACAGAAGTCTGTGACCGTCATGCAGTTGGCTTCCTCTGTGGGGCAACCGGTGGACGTGCCGCTGATTCCTGTCCGTATAAAGTTCAGGGTGTCATACTGGTAGATCCTGAAAATGATCCATATGCCTCTACTCCATACTGTATCCACAGTTATATCGATGGCGTGCCGCTCTTCCCGATCGATGGCAGTGCTCCAACGATACCTACTACCGGGATTCCTGATCCCAATCAGATACAGCTGCCGGGAGTAGATCCTGCAAATCAAGGTATTACCCTGCCAGGATTCCCACAGCAAGGTCAGCAAGAGCAACCGGGCCAGCAAGAACAGCCGCAATAAATAAAAAAGAACAGGATGACGAGGGAACCTTGTCATCCTGTTTTGTATTAATAATTTTTTTGAATATGATATTGGCAAAAGGTCATAATAAAAGTATATTTGGCAGATTGCACAAGAAATGAATTGATGAGCGACTTTTGAACCATGGAGATGAGATTCAAACGAGTCAGGAAGCCTCTGCTTCCTGACTCGTTGTTTTAAGAAGCTCATCGCAATGATTGGTTCAACGGAGCGAAGAAATCATTTCTTGTGCAATCTGCCAATCCCAAAAACTAAATCAGACCTTTTGCCCCAACATCTTAATAATTCTTTAGCCAATATCTCTTACACATCGTATGAAATCGGCATCATCAGATGATAGCTAAGTGTTTTCTGATCAGTGCTCCATTCATATTCGATATCCTTTGAAAGAATTTTTAACATATGTTGAGTCGTTATAATGAACGGTGTCTGCTCTCTCGTTTGCCCTTGTATAGTGATCGTAAAGGACAATTCAATCCATGAATCGTTTATATACCTTGACTCAGACATGAACACCGTCTTCTCACTCAAATGAGTAGCATACAATGCAGACAGCAGTACAATTGCTCTGATCGCTGCCAGTTTTTCATGCGGAATCTCTTCAATCAGACAACAAATCACATCTTCGATTACAAGGCCGGGATATTCTTTCAAATCATTCTTAACGACCGTTTCAAAAGTATCCACGGTAACCTGTGCTGTCAGATGTGCTTTGATCAGACATCTCATACATTCAAATACTGCTTCATAATATCTGGCATTCTTCTCTTGCATATTCGGATCCTGATCCGCAGTATGTGACGTCAACAACGTCTCCATCATCTTCATGATCTTTGGATAGGCATATTTTTGTTCATTTAATATGTCCGTAGAATGCTTAATGCTTTGATCAAATTCATTTGCTTCCTGATTAATGACCTGTTCCTTACGAATCGACTCATCCAGGATTTCCGCATAATCCATCGCATCTTCAATATGTCCAATGATTTCCTGTGTATCCCATGGGGATATAAAAATCTTATAAATACCATGTCGGTTGATCAGCTTACTGATCAGTTCGACATTAGGGAAGTCAATAAAAACTGCAAGTACTGTAGAGGGAAACTCCTGATTACAGCGTCTGACTACTTCTCTAAGACGCATATCAGGAATATTGATGTCAAGCATCAGCAATGGAGTGTCCTGACGTCGCATCAATGCAAATGCCTCTGCTGCACTGACACAGTGAAGCACTTCATATCCACTTTGCCTGATCCCTTCAATGATCGCCTCTGCTTTTTCAACCTTTTCCTCTACATATACAATATTTTTAACCATGCAGTGCCCCCACTAAGCATAAGAGATTTGTTCTATTTTGTTAATAATAACATAATCTGATTACTTCTTGCTACAAACTTCGTCATTGCTTCAGGTGATAAAGGCTTGTTTCCAAGTACTGCAAGATCATACAGCTGTTCGCAGATCATAGATACATGTTCCGCATCCTGATGCTCCAGGATATAGTTTACCAACGGATGATTTGCATTCAATGTCAAGGTCTCACCTTCTGATCCAAACATATCTCCACCCATACCAGGCATGCTGTACATCTTCATCATATCCTGCATACGTCTGCTTTCCTCTGAAATCGTAAGAATAGACGATACAGATTCATCCTTCAGTTTTTCTACCTTGATCTCAATCTTATCTTTATCCAGTGCTTTTTTGAATACATCTGTCAAAGTCACTGACTGTTTTTCAAGCGCTTCTTTTTCATCATCCGCAGCTTCTTCTTTAAAGGAGTCTGTCAAATCAGCATCAATTCTTTGGAATTTAATTCCTTCATTCTTTGCTTCTAACTGTGAAACAAAGGGTTGGTCAATATTATGAGTCAAAATCACTGCATCCATTTTCGCAGCTTTAAACATGTCAATATATTGTCCCTGCTGCTTTTCATCAGTT
>JAAYYM010000147.1 GCA_012515365.1 Clostridia bacterium | reverse complement strand
TCATAGGCATCAAGCACCTTAAGAAACATATCTGTGTTGCCGTGGAATGAAAAGCCGATATTCCGGATCCTGCCCTTTTCTTTTTGTTCTTTTATCCAGTCGATGATGCCCAGCCTTATCATCCTGTCCCACTGAACGATATCGGTTATAGTATGCATAAGATAATAATCTATATGATCGGTCCGAAGACGCTCCAGCTGCTTTTCGAAGATCTGATTGATCCGGGCCGCCCTGTTTACCACCGGCACCGGAAGTTTTGTGGCAATATATACTTTGTCGCGGCAGTTATTGTCCGCAAGTATTTTGCCCAAGGCAGCTTCACTGCCCAAATAGGTATAGGCGGTATCAAAATAATTGACTCCGCCTTCAATGGCCGCCATTATTTCCCTTTCGGCTTTTTCTATGTCGATGCTGCCCCTTTTCTTGGAAAAACGCATACATCCGTATCCCAGGACTGACAGTTCTGCTCCGTATTTATCTTTTCTGTATTTCATTTTGTTTCACTTAGGTCCTTTTGTGGTTGTGGTTTGTTTGATTATGCTTTTTCTTATAAATTCATGTCCTACAATCAATCTATGATTTTATCTTTTAAATAATATATGCAATTTATAAATAAAAAATTTATAATTATTGCTTCTAATATATTTTTTTGCTATTTCCTAAATACAAATAAATACTCATGTCCAATCAAAAGAAAATTGTATTTAATGCTGTTAGTTTTCCAGTAACCTGTTGCCCTGCAATTATGTTGCTCTTTAATAATTAACTCTTTAAGTTTAAATCCTTGATCTTGAAATATTTTCATAACATCAAATGACATTGGAACCATATGCCCTTTTTGTCTTGTGTCTCCCATTAGAACTGCACAAAATTTGTCCTTTTTCAAGACCCTGAAACTCTCTGAGGCGACCTTTTTCATCTCTTCAAGAAATTCTTTAACCTTTAAGTTTGATAGGTCTTCATCAATATCTTCACTATACTGAATAATATTTGCATAAGGTGGATGCGTACATATAAAATCAATGCTTGCATCATCAATGAAATCAAGATTTCTTGCATCACCTTTTTCAAGTCTTACTTCACCTTTTGCAGGTTCATAATCAAAATCAATCTTATCTCTGCAGCGTTCCAATGCGTCATCATTTACATCAACACCAATAATGTTTCTGTTAAGCAGCTTTGCCTCAACTAAAGTGGTTCCTCCTCCAGCAAACTGGTCAAGAACCAGATCGCCTTCTTTTGAATATCTTAACAATAGATTCCTTGGTATGTATGGAGACCAATTTCCTCTCCATTTTGCATCATGTGTTGCCCAATTACCTCTATCCGGGAAACTCCAAACTGTATTTAATTCAAGTTCAAAATTATCAGGTTCCCATTTTTTTATTTTCTTTTCTGCCATACGCGTCTCCTACTTGAACACTTCGTTCATTATTCCATTTTCCATATCGTCAATATTGTAAATATTTTTCATAACATCAAAGGTTTCTTCCAGGTTATGTCTTGCACTTTTCCAGCCTTCCCCATCTGTAAACCAAACAAATGTAACTCCATCAATTGTATCTATTTCTCCTGAAATAGTTTTGTAGCTTCTTGAAGTTTCATTTAGTTTTGATCCGCCACTTGCATAGAAATTGGTTTCAATAACATAAATCATATCATACGTTTTAACGACAAAATCAAAACGTTTTTCCATCTTTCCTTGATTTGAAATTGCAGAAAGATCTACATTCCATCTGTCAGTAATCTCGTAGATATACATTTCTTTAAAGTATGTTTCGCCTCTCTTGAATCCGCTTTTCTTAATAAAGTCTTCAACAAGATTTTCCATCTGATGTCCGCCTCGATTCTTTCTCCCGTTAGAATCAAGTCCTGTTTCAACACCGGTTGCATAGTCCACTAAGTTATTAATTATATGGTTTGCCATCAAATCAAATAAGCCAGTTTTCTGCATGAACACCTTATACTGACTGATAGGAAGATTTGCTTTAGCAAAGGAATATGTATATTCTCCTTCGCTATCCATTGCAAAAATCTCGCTAGTTCTTACAGCAAGAAGTAATGGAATACACTTCAGTGTTTCCGGGTATTTCGTAACGATGACTTCAAATTCATTTTCAATATCCTTGCTCCCAATTAACGAGTTTAAGATATTAAGCTCAATCTTAATTGAATCTACATTTCGATGCACTTTTTCAAAATCTACATAATAATTATATTCAGATATGCTTTTTCTAAAGCCTGATAGCCATTTTGTAAAATCTCTCATTATTGTCCCTTCCTCATATTTACGACATTAAGCCGCCGCCACCTTTATCTTTTTCTGCATATGCACTTGTCCAACCTGTTTGTCCTAATATACTTATCGACTTTGGCGGCTCTAAGAATCTCTTGTTAGTGCTGTCACAAATTGTTTTAAATGGGCATGCTTGTAAATAAGGCATTAGTCCTTCTTGCGATACAAACTTACTTTTTTGAATTGCAATACTGCCTTCTTCATCCATGCAAGGCATCACACTTGCAATTTTCGTTGCTCTTACATTTTTTATTCCGGCCGCATGACATACCTGACATGTTTTGTTTCTTCCAGAATGCCACTTAAAAGTATGCTCGCATTCATCACATTTAAATATAGCGAGTGTTGGCTTACAAAATTGTTTTCCAACTACGTCATAAATAAAATAGTCCATCAGACAAGGACTTTTAATACACTCCGTAGGATATTTTTCTTTCCAAATTTCCCACACCTTCCTCCAAGCACTTGCATTCATATCATCCACATCACCATACTGGTAGCAAAAAATATCCAGAAAACTGGATACAAGTGGAATTTCTGTTTCAATAATACCTGTCCTCAATGCAACTTTCATTGTGTTAACATCGCTCGCAACATTGATTTCTTCAAAGCCTGTCACATCATTCCATATGTTTAATACGATCATATCACGAATAAACATATCAGCTTTTTTATTTCCATAACCTGTTTGGCGTGCCAATAGATCATCTTTAAAACCCATAACAGAATTGTTGTATTTCTCTAAAATAGCAAATGGCTCAGTTTCTTTTTCAATTAATAAATTGACAAGATTCTTAGCATAACTTATCCTTTTATCATTTTGAGAAAGCTTTGCAGCACCAATGTCTTTAATGAATTCATCCGGCGAAGATTGAATTTTCTCCAAGTCAAATATCGTTGGATCATCCTCATATATTTTTGCAAGTTCTTCAAAGGAACGAGAGCCTCTAAAGTCTTGATTTGCGGTCAGCATCCTAACTCGACATACTTCTTCATTGCTAAGGCCAAACATATTCCAAATATTTGTAAACGTTTGTCCTTCTGTTTCTACAAAAATTCCATGCATTACGTCTGCAACTGATTCGCACTTCGTTTCATTTATTTTGATGTTAAGAATTTCTTTGTGATTTTCTTCCCAGTATCTGTGGAAGTCCGAAAAATACGGATACGAACTACCAAGAGCAAATGTATCTCCTATTCCCGGGTAATTTGTATATAAAAACTCATTTATTTCTTTCACTACTTTCCTGGCTTCGTCGATGGTAATTTCATTTTCCCCATCCCAACAGCTCCGTATTTTCTCTAAAAATATTTTCATTTCACTCATAGGTTCCTCTTTGATTAATAATTCATTATTAGTAATTCCTTAACTTTACCTCTGCCACTACCCTTACTGTTGATCATTCTCGATGCTTGGATGCGACTGATTTTATTTTTGCTATATAAGTCGTCAAAGAAGTTATCGTTTTCATTTACGTTCTTGGGATCAGCATTGCTTACTACAACCTTGGCTTTCTTCTTCCCCAAAACCTTAACATATTCCGCCAGTTCCTTCTGTGCAGTATCATCAAACTCATTTTCTGTGTATGATGTGAAGCTTGCTGTTGTTGTCAACGGTCTGTATGGGGGATCAAAATATACAAAAGTATTCTCGTCTATGAAGTCAAGAGACTCTCTGTAATCTCCACAAACTATCGTTACTTTCTTCAATGCTTCTGAAACATTTCTTAGATTTTCCTCATCGCAAATACATGGGTTTTTATAAGAACCCATAGGTACATTGTAAAGTCCTTTGCGATTTACTCTGTATAATCCATTGAAACAAGTCTTATTTAGAAATATAAAAAGAGCTGCTTTCTCGATGTTAATTGACTCGTCACCATTAACCTTTATCTCGTTAAATCGGTCTCTCTTTCTATAAAATAATTCTTTTCTGTCGTCAGTATCCATAGGAACATAATCACTCTGCAATATTGCAAGCTCGCTAATCAGTGATTCCACACCATCCCTTATCATCGTATATGTATTGATGAGTTCAGCATTTATATCGCTAATATATACTTCCTTTAAGTCATACTGAGCAAGCACATCAAATAACACAGCACCTCCCCCAACAAATGGCTCCGCATATTTATCTATGCTTTCTCCTAAGCCATTAGGGTATGTGCCTCTAATTTTTTCAAGCAATTGACCTTTGCCACCTGCCCACTTAACAAATGGTTTCATTTGTTTCTTTGTCATATATCTTATACTCCTGCCATCAATTGGCTTTTCTGCATCTTTAGGAATAAGCCACATATTACCCACCATTGATGCTCCTTCTACTCGATTTTCCGAACATAAAATGGCAACTCTACGTTGTGATATATTCCATTTTTCTCCCGCTTCTTTTGCTGAAATATACTCCATTTTTAACCCTCCACTTCTTATAAAATTATATTCTATATCTCGAATGATAGCAATATAATCTTTGTAGAACCTCTGTTCTTTTCTATTTTACCATCTGCCCTATATATTCACAATACAATTCTGTCTCACATCCCCAACTTTATTATCAAATCATCAACAGCATCGGTATATCTTCCTTCGCTTATCAATTCATTTCTCAGGTCAATTGGATCTATATTATTAAAGTAGACACGAAATAGAATTGGCTGTTACAATAAAGCAAACACAGAAAGGACTATTTCATGAGTACAAGTACAAAACGTTTCCCTCCCTCAAATCCCTATTCTCCAGACTGCTCTGCCCGAATCATCCCTTACAGTGACTTGCGGATCATATCCTTTGTCTATTAATCCAAGCCAAACATGAGACGCACAAATACCTATATCGACATTTGGATGTTCCCATTTGAAATGCTTGTATCCCACCGGCATGGCTATGGTGATTGTTTTGAAATCATCTTCAAAGGCAAATCTCCACATTTGCGCATTTGCGGCAGATGGTGCTTTTCTTCCTAAGTCAAGGGCATATAAGACATCCTCCGAAAGATTCTTGTAATCATTTTGGTTTTCCAGAAGTTCCTCTATTTTCTTACGTTTAAAACTGAATTTTTTCTTTGTCATTCTATCCATAAGACGCAGTCCGGAATCATCATAATAACCAATAGGTGTGATGCATATTGCCCGTCTGCCTTTAGTTATGCCCTTTGAATATCCGTAGCCCATATTTGCCTCTTTAAAATCATCGGTAGATCTCAAATGCGGCATTAGTCGCTCAAGCTCAGATAACTTGTAATGCCCGTACCAGCAGGTTGAGATCCCTTTGCTTTGGGCAAAAAGAACAAGAAGTTCGCCAACAAACCCCACCTTTGAGATAGAGATAATATCAGTTTC
>JAAYYM010000146.1 GCA_012515365.1 Clostridia bacterium | reverse complement strand
GTTGTCGGGGACCGAATCCCCGTGGGAAATTTACTATACCTTAAATCACAAAATGATTTTCATAGCCTTTACCTTTTTTCTCATTATTTCGATAATTAGATATTTGAGTATCCAAGCTCAGCAAGCAACAATAAAGGGAGTGGTGTCTATGAAAATTAGTCTATTTTTATCAAGCATGCTAGAGTCCTTATGGTCTATGGCAATGAGTTTTGTGATTGGGAGTAGTAGCTCCCCGAGAGCCTATAAATTAATTTCACAGTTTTCCACTGGATATCAGTCTGTGAGACTTATTTGGAAAATTATATCATCATGATTTAATTAATCGTATCAAGAGATGTGTACCATTTCCATTCTCATCACAAAAATTCATAGCACTTATTAAAAAATGTAGGGAAAAGCGCCCTCTTCAAATCGCTTTTCCCTACATTTAACTACCACCCTTACCACTGTGGTTGCGAATTTACTGATATCTCATCGCAAACTCTTGTTAACACTTCACACCCATTAGAACCACCCAAAATACTCACATGCTTTATATATTCCGTCTTCGACATTTGAATCCGTGATATATGAGGCTTTATTTTTTAATTCCAGGCAAGCATTTCCCATTGCAATATTCGTCCACACTGAATCAAACATCACTAAATCATTATAGTCATCCCCAAATACCACAACATCATTTAATGGCGCATCTAAATAAGACATCATATCCAGTATTCCTTGATTCTTTTGATCATATTGAAACATCAAATACTCTGGCTCAAAACGCAGGTAACCTAATGTTTCTTTTAAAGTCAATAAATTTTCTTCCTCACTTGGTACAGAAACATAGATTTTATATACAGTTTCAAGCGTCTCGAAATCTAGATTTGGATCAATTATATAAGTTGTTGGTTCCTTGCGTGGACCTACTTGCTCTCTGAACCGATCATTTTTGGCATAGACTTTTATGGAATCATCTAGCATCAGCAGAATGCCATATTCCAATTGTTCAGCTTCTTTCAGAATATTCTTAGCTCTGATCAAATCTAAAGGTATATTTTGTACCAGCTCTCCATTGATCACCAAACCTGATCCACCGCTGCAAACCATGTTTTCCAACCCAATCTCATTCATAAAATCTACTGCCTTATAATGAGCACGTCCGGTAGCGATCCCCACAAAATGCCCGGCCAATAATAATTTATCCAGTGCTGATTGAGCAGATGGTACAATCTCTTTGGTTCTATGATCTGTTAGTGTTCCATCAATATCAAAGAAAAAATATTTCTTATTCAAAAGGATACACCATTCCCCACTGATTTCTGACGGATGTCAATGTTGCCATCACATCACGAATGTATTGCAGATTCTGTTCGCCAGATTGATTACTGATATAGTCTTCCATGTCTTTGATTTCATACTCAAGGGCTTTTTTGCTTTCTCCGGCCTCTATCACTTCTGTATGGCCATCGTTTGTGTAAGTTATTGTAGCCGAAGCTGCTCTTGGGTATTCATTAACTTCAATATACCCTTCTTCACAGGAAACAACGCCACGTTTCGGTTGTTTGGCACGCATCGTCAAAGCCATTACTGCCATTTCATCGTCACTGTTTTTCAAGATGATTCCAGACGACTCATCAACACCAGTTTCAAAAAAGTTCGCTGTCGTTAAGACTACATTCGCTTTACTACTCATGAAAAAGCGAGCAAAAGATGTTGCATACACACCGATGTCCAATAAGGCACCACCCGCTAATTCTTTAGAAAAAAATCGGTTTGTTACGTCATACTCTTTACAACTCCCGAAATTCACTTGAACCATATTTACACGACCTAATTTACCACTGCCTAAAATTTCTTTCAATTTTTTATACAGAGGCATATGCAGCAATGTAACCCCGTCAGAAATGATCAAGTTTTTTTCTTTAGCGATTGCTACACATTCTTCTAATTGTCGATCATTGACGGTAATCGCTTTTTCACAAAAAACATGCTTGTTTTTTTCTAATGCCTTCTTCATCATCTCATAATGAAAATTATGGGGCGTCGCAATGTAAACAATATCTACAGAGCTGTCAGCCAACAATTCATCAAAACTGCCGTAAGCATGTTTCACATCATATTCTGCCGCATATTTTTGAGCTCCTGCTAAATTCGCATCACAAACAGCATAAATTTCTCCATTAACATTCCTTAAGGCATCGCCCATTTCGTGTGCGATCCATCCTGTTCCAACAATTCCCCAGTTATATTTCATTTTTAGCATCCCTTTCGATTATCTTGGTCGTAGTTTCTGTCGCAACAATCATTTTTGTCGCTATCTGATAGAATAACGACGTATCCACAACGCCTACCATCTGTTTTAATCGTCCATTCAATTCTTTCAGATTCACTGTTGGCTTAAAGTAAGCATCCATGATCAGATTTCCGTTATCACTCATCGTAATTCCATCTTTTGCAGAACTTTTCCTTTCGGCCACCTCAGCACACAGTTTTTTCATTTCGTTAGAAACATAAAGACGGGCTTCTGGAATCACTTCTAAAGCAACCGGCACATTAAAACACAAATCCTGAAATACTTTCGTTTCATCGAC
>JAAYYM010000145.1 GCA_012515365.1 Clostridia bacterium | reverse complement strand
CTTGTATACTTGAAATATCCTGCACGCTCATCAGCAATCGGTGAGTTGAAATTATTACCAAAAAGAAATTGTGAAGAAATAGCATCCGTTGTTAAATTCCATAGCACACCAAGAACAGCCAGCGTCACAAATACTTTTTTTACCTTGCTATGTTCCTGTATCTCGCGCCTATCCATCATTTCCATGACAGCACATAATGCAATAAAAAACATAACCGTAAAATGACGACCGACCATAAAGTCTCCGCCAATCCGGATGATATAAATTCCATACATGAGTAATCCTAATGCAATACAGATGTATTTGGATTTTTTTGATTTAGTAGCAACAAAGATAAAAAATGCGGGAATCAACAACAATACAATATCTTTAATTCCTGATATGCATACATATTGAATTCCTCGATACAAATATTCGACCATAGGAATATCTGTTCCTAATTTCACATATGCTGTATTCGGAAATGGGAATCCAAAATAGAATAAAGAAAACAGAATCCAGCAGATAAAAGGCAACAGACCTAAAAAACCAATCACTACTGCCCTAATAAAGGAAACCTGATCTCTTTTCAACAGAAATGCTGACAACACCATAGGTATAAAAAGAAGAACTGCATCCATTCTAGTCATTGCAATCAAGGAAATCAAGATGGCCAAAACTAGTAATTTTTTTGTTGTATACAACTCAGAGGATAAATAATATTTCAAAAACAATGCCGCAAGAAAGAATAACAGACTATTCTCTAACCCGGAAGTTGTATAACTGATAAAGCAAAAGCTACCGAGCAAAATAATAAAGGAAAGAATCACCTGATTTTTAGTTTTACAGAAACTGCGAACGAGAATGCGATACGCTAATGTAGAAAAAATGATGCAGATCAGAAGAGAAACAACAAACATTTTTCTGATAAAGAAATAACCAAATGCAATGATAAGCGTAAATAAAGGGCAAGAGGATGCAGATGCTCTCTCACCAATATTATACGCAAATCCATTTCCCAAAACTAAATTTTTTGCCATCACATATGCGTGATAAGCATCATCACTCTGCCATGCTAATAGTGTTATAACGAAAACAAAAATAACTATGGTAAAAAAAATATATCGATTTAATTCATCATGAAAATATTTTTTGATTTTCTGGCCAAATTCTGATGACTTGACTCGTGCATTCATATCTATCTCCTCTGATTCCGTCTAACGCATTACATTTTTTTCATTCTTTTTAAGTTGAAACAGTAATCTGAGAGCTTCTGTGACTGATTTCATCTTGATACTTGACTGTGAACCTACATAGGTAATCGGAACCTCTATCGTCTTTTTATTGCGACAGTAATATCTCATCTCTGTCTGATACATATGACCTCTTGATAAAAATGCATCCAGATTCATGTGCTCCAATATTGGTCTTTGAAAGGCTTCAAAGCCACTGGTCATATCTTTTAATTTTGTACCCAGCACTAAATTGGATAATACAGTACCTCCGGAGCTTAAGATTCTCCTATATAACGGATGATTCGTAATATCTCCACCCTGAATAAAGCGAGATCCCCAAACGCATTCATATCCCTCATCTAATTTCTTGATAAACTGAGGAATTTCTTTTGGTAAATGACTTCCACCGCCATCCATTTCTATAATTCGTTCTGCACCATCCTGTAATGCCATTTTAAATCCATATAAATAGCAAGTGATAACACCTTTTGATTCTTTATGGAATATCAACTTAATTTTGTCATACTTTTGTTCCATTTTTCTGATAATATCTTCTGTATGATCTTTTGAATATGAATCTATAACCGGATATACATATAAATTATCATATGGAAGCCTCATAATTTCTTCCAATACGGCTTCCATCGTTCCTTCTTCATTTGCTACAGGCATTACAATAATTGTTTTTTTCATCTATATACCTCAATATTTTCTTTCCTTCTATCTATAATCTGGTTAATTCATCGGCCAGATTCAACGAAAGATCAACAACAACATCTGAATTATAATGCTGCCACTCTCCCCATCGTCCAAGTCCTATCACTCCATGCTTTCTGGTAAATGACAATAAGTCTTTCATCATTTCCTGTTTTCCGATCGTATTTAACGGATAAGCGTACTGATTGACGTAGTGGTAACGCTCTGACGCTACATATCTATTTAGATTTGTTTCCGTCCAGTAGCCTTTCGATCCCTTACAGAAATTATGTTGTACTAAGATTCGGTGATAATCCAGCTTTGGATCCGGATAATAAATCCATTGTGCCTTCGTATCCAGCATTTCAGGATAGTATTCAATTACAACAGAGCTATATTTCATTTTCTCAATAGCAGCTTGATACTGATCCGGCAAACCATTCTTGATCACAAAAGATTTCCATGGCGCGGTATTAATGATATAGTCCGCCTGATATTGATCATTTATTTTTTTCTGGTCAAAATCAATTTCCTTTACATCATAATGATATATAATCTTTTCTTTCAACTGATCTGCCATTCTCTTCCACAGCTCACCATATCCATAATTTTTCGGATAATAAAAGTTTGCATGTGCCGGCTGGCTGCCATATGCTTTATGCTCCAAACAACTGATCAGAGTTTCATCAAATGAAACATTGGGAAGTTTTTCAAGCCAATAGGTTCCAAGCTCATTCAACTCTTCTCCAAACATTTTCTGATTATATGGAATCATATAGTCTTCTGCTATTTTCTTGCCTAGCTTCCATTCGATCCAGTCTATAAATTTTTCTGGTTTATCTATTCCGAGATTACAGCCTGCTATTGCAATAGCTTTTAAATATTCCACCTGATCTTCTAATTTCATTTGCCAGATATTAGCTTCGATCGGGCTATTGATCACCGTTTGATTCACTTCTATTCTTGAGTCTCTGGTAAAGACATCCCATTCTTCTTTTGGCATAAAGGAAAACAAAAAGTCTAATACATTCTGCTTTTTTACATCCAAAAAATGTCCACCACCGATATCTAATGGACTTCCATCAATTTCTTTACTCCTGCATAATCCGCCTGCCTCAGATTCCTTTTCGAGAACGAGAAAATCTGTTTCTCCATTCTGTAAGAATCGATTAGCCAATGTTAAGCCCGATGGACCTGCACCAATAATTAAGTATTTCATTTTATTCTCCAATAGTCATTTATATACTTTGTACATTCTAACAGTTTTTTTCATAAACATCAAGCAATGCATGAAGCTTATTGCAAGCTTACCATCCTGCTGAAAGCTTATTTTGTCAGATGCCGTAAGGTTTTTATCGTATCAACATACTTTTCATACAATTCTTTCCAGTGTATTGCAACAAACTGATACTCTTTTTTCTTACAGGCATTATTGTGAAGCTTAGCTAATTCTGCTAAATCCACTGCACCAACTGCCATAGCAACGCTTTTTAATGTATGTGTTTCTAATTCATAAGTGGTATAGTCCTTTTGTTCCATTGATTGTTTCATGATACAGGTGCGCTTACTTCCATCATTACAAAATGATTCGATCACCTCTTGCTGGATATCCTTATCATTTCCGCAATACATCATACTGACTTCATCATTAATCACCTGCATAACAGCCCTCACATTTCCTTCGTTCTTTACTCTCTGATTACACGCATATCTTCATTAATAACAAATCCGACTATATCCACAACACGATCCAGATATTTGTCATATACTGCTATATTGATTCCATTCTGATTAATAAAGCATTCTTGATCTTTCATGAAAACAGTATTGAATTCATCTCGAAATTCATTATATTTTCTAGAAACAACAAAATCTGCTTTATTTCGTTCCAAATAAACCTCGAATTCTTCCTCGTCTATTGTTTTCACTGTTCCATATTCATATATGATCGTAGCTCCATTGACAAAAACATCATCTGTTATACCTATGTTTCTTAATTGTAATTTATTCTCTTCTGTCAATTTGAGCAAATCATTATTGCCTCGAATTGTTATAATTGATAAATAATTTTCATTCTTTAACTGTGAAAGATACTCATTAAAGATCCATGTATTACTTAATTTATATCTTGCGTTATCTTGTTTTTGTATATCAGAATCGATATTCCATGATTCATATTTTGGATTACCTTTGTGATTTTCAAGTGAATAATGATCCACCAGATATTTTCCTAAATGTCTGGTAAATTTCTCGTTCCCACTTCTATTTAAATGCGACCATTCAGCCATATCATAATTAAAATCAATTCCAACTTCATCATACATTTTGTTGTAGTCTAAATAAGGAACTTGTTTCTCTATAGCTATATCAAATACATAATTATATACTTTCTGAGCATCTTCTGATACTACAAATGGCGGATTGACCACTACCAAAGGAATATTTTCTTCTTCTGCAAGCTCTATGATCTTTCTGTAATAAGTCTCTGCTTTATTTGATAAAGGAGTCCTCTCATCAATCATAGAAATATCCGGTCTGTTTAGTACTTCTATTCCTTCTCTTGGATCAAATCCTTTATAATTAATTGTATGATTTGAATATACGAAATCCTCCTTATTAACATCTTGATATCTGTTATGCTCACTTATAAATGGAATAAGTCGTTTAAAAAAATTTCCTTCCACAGAGCTGACTTTTTGTGCTTCTATTCGTTCTCTAGACCATTTCATACCATAAATATTATACATCATCCAGTGTTCACCCTGAAAATCATCTTTATAAACACCAGGCACAAATACATCTAGCACAATTACTTTAGGCTTTTGATACTTTAAGGCTTCCTTCATATAATAATAGTTATTCCAAAACGGCTGTTCCGGACCGTCAAGATCAAAACCAGTGATACCATACTCATCCCACAATAATCCAGTATTAACATTACAATACGTATGTGAACTGCCTAAAAACAATACATCAATCGTATTCTTTTCTTGTTTATAAAAGGCACGCATCTGATCAATTCCGTCTTCTGATTTAAATTGTAATATGCTATTTAGCATAAACCACACTGCAACAATAGCAATCAATAAACAAATCATTCTGATTAGTTTCTTCATATTCACTCCTAATACGCCGTATATATAAAATTATGGGCGTTGAAATCCGGACCATATTCACCTAACACGATGACTGCTGCTATCAATGCAATGTAAATAAGCCATCTAAATAAAATCGGCTGCTTTTTGATCAAACTGATTATCTCATTTTGATGTTTATATTTTATCAAATCTACTATCAGCAACACCAATATCGCTATAACAGCTATTCCGAATTCATTTCGATCAAGTCCCCATGTATAAATAGATTGATCAAACAAACTCCATGGATCCCACCTCGTTACAATTCGTACTAGCATATCAACAGCCTGCGTAATTGAATTCGCTCTAAAAAATAGCCAGGCAATGCAGACAAATAAATAAGTAATAATAATCTCAAACAAATGATATCCAAATGTATCAATTCTAAACTTACATGTTTTCTCTATTTTTTGTTTAACAGGTCTGACAACATTTGAAATAATTTGATAGATTCCGTGTAAAAAACCCCATACAATATACGTGATATTTGCTCCATGCCATAATCCACTGATCATAAACACCAGTAATGTATTCATATATTTTCTGAATTTTCCACATCTGTTTCCACCTAAAGGAATATATAAATAGTCACGTATCCATGAGCTTAGGGAAATATGCCATCTTCTCCAAAACACAGCAATGTTTCTTGAAAAATAAGGCGTACTGAAATTATTCATAATATCAATTCCTATCAATTTAGAAATTGCAATTGCAATATTAGAATAACTTGAGAAATCACAGTAAATTTGAATAGAATACATGATCACTGCCGTAATTACTGCCGTAGCTCCGTATTTATGATAATTCTGAAAAACCTCATCAACAAGTAATGATAGACGCTCTGAAATAACCAGCTTCTGAAAGCACCCCCACACAAACAAAAGACCTGCAGATGTTATTCTTTCATAGTTGAACACTTTTTCTTTATCCAAATTTCGAAATTGTGTAAACATATGCTTGCTTCGTTCGATTGGACCACATAAAATGTATGGAAAAAAAGAAAGATACAGCATATAAATACATATATTTTTCTCACACACATCCCTATCTCTATATACATCAATCATATATGAAATAGCCATAAATGTATAAAATGAAATACCAATCGGTAAAATAAAATCTTTCATGACATCAATATTGATATGCATGATTTCATGAAAGCCTTCATATAACATTCTGGAATATTTAAAACTGATTAATATGAGAAGACAGCTTGTAATTCCTGCTATTAAAATCGGCTTTTTCTTTTGAGCTTTACTTATGAAAAATCCAGTTAGATATGAAACCACTATAATAAGCATCAGAATAATAACATATTTATAGTCCCATGATAAATAAAATAAGAAATTGGCTATTAGTAACCAGTATTTTCGAATTTTTTTGGGAACTAAAAAATATATCAATAAGAATAAAAAAAGAAATATGAGAAATTGTAATGAACAAAATTGCATTGCATATCCTCAATTCTAAGTGTTTGTTTTATTATATCTTAGTATGATGTAAGTATCAATAAAGTTTTTCTAAAATATAGAAATATAGATTCTCAAAATATAAAACGAGAACCATGTTTCAATGTTCTATTTCGAAACATAATTCCCGTCCATTCGTTTTTATAAGTGCCCAGAACCGGAATCGAACCAGTGACACGAGGATTTTCAGTCCTCTGCTCTACCAACTGAGCTATCTGGGCAAATAGATGGTACTTCATTAACCATCAAAGTGAGACATCCGGGATTCGAACCCGGGACAACTTGATTAAAAGTCAAGTGCTCTACCAACTGAGCTAATATCCCATACTCAGATTATCCATAATCTGTATCAACTATGAATAAACATAAATGCTCAAACCTGAATTTGGGCATTAAAATAGCGGGGACAGGATTTGAACCTATGACCTTCGGGTTATGAGCCCGACGAGCTTCCAGACTGCTCCACCCCGCGTTATGAAATTAAAATGGATGGAGAAGGATTCGAACCTTCGAAGGCGGTGCCAACAGATTTACAGTCTGCCCCCTTTGGCCACTCGGGAACCCATCCGTATTTTTTATTTGCTGAGATTTAACTGCCTTTGGCAGTTCGAATAAAAATGTTTCATTTTGATTCGGTTCCGATATTTTGCTTTGCAAACACGTTGCAATGAGAAATTGTTCCGAAGGAAAGTTTTGAATAATTATATGGGATCTTAGCTCAGCTGGGAGAGCATCTGCCTTACAAGCAGAGGGTCATAGGTTCGAGCCCTATAGGTCCCACTTTT
>JAAYYM010000144.1 GCA_012515365.1 Clostridia bacterium | reverse complement strand
CAGGTGATTATGGAACAATCAAAGATCAAAAGCTCTATTTAAGCGGGAGAAAAAATGATATGATTGTTAGTGAGAATGGTGAAAATGTATATATAAAAGAAGTGGAACAACAGATCAAGAAATACAGCAAGGATATTCTAAAGCTGCAGGCAGCTGTTGAGGATGGGAAAATCATTTATCGCATTTTCATAAAAGAGGGCAGTGGTTTTGATCCAAAACCGGTACTTGAGGATTATAATAGTAAGGTGACTAAAAAGGATCGCATCATTTTCTATGATATTTTATATACCCAAATGGCTCCATTGCAGTTTAAGCATGAATAAGTGCAGAACACGCAAAATGATAAGATTTATTTGGTTGAAACACATATAATCCAGATAAGAACTTATCAAAGGAGCGAATGTATGAAGAAAAAAACAAGAAGAATCATAGGAATAATTGGAATCATAGTAGGACTGTTGTTTATAGCAGCCATCATTTTTGGCTTGGTATTTAGTGCAGATGTCGGTAAACAGGTAGCAGAGGGGATTCTGTATATGAATGCCGAGAACGATACCAAGGGAAACAGCGTGAAGCATTTAGAAAAGCGTGGCTATGATATCAAATCTTTTGAGGCACGATATGTGAACCCGTCAAAGGAAACAAAGCTTACGACAGAAGAATCAAAACTTACGACAGAAGAAAAACAAATTAAGGCAATAGAAACGCAAATAGCAACAGAGGATGGAAATTTAGTTCCGGCTCAGATTTTTACCTGTGAGGGAAGTAAGAAAACGGTGATTCTGGTTCATGGACAGGGTGGAGATCATGTGACCAACTATCCGGTAGCAGAGGTTTATCTTAAGAATGGCTGGAATGTTATTAATTTTGATCAAAGAGGCGCAGGAGATAATCCGGACAAAAAAGTAACCTTTGGTTATTATGAAAGTAGGGATGTCAAGGCATTGGCTGATTATGCAAAGCATGAAATGCAGGCGGAACAGATCGTCGTACATGGCCAGTCAATGGGTGGCGCAACCGCGGCAATTTATGCTGCTTCGGATCATGCGAAGCAAACAATTGATGCTCTCGTGCTGGATTCTTGCTTTGACAGTATGAAACATATGTTTTTAGGTGTATGGAGAGATATGGAAGACACAGAGGGAATCCCTGAGGACTATATCATTGCATGTGGGAATTGGTACTTAGAGAAATATTATGATTTTGGATTTGAAGATGCTGACATTTGTGAGATCTTAAAAAAAGATGAAATCCCTACATTGATGCTTCAGATGGAACGAGATGAACTAGTTCCAATGGAAAAGGCAAAAGAAATGTATGAAAACATTGCAGCAAAAGATAAGCAGATCCATTATTTTGACAGTGAACATATTGATGCAGTTATCGATGATCCCAATAGATATGAGGAGACGGTTATGACGTTTCTTGAAAAATAACTGATTGATAATGAGGGAAGAGAATGCTTAAACTAAGGCTGTTTGAAACTCCAAAAGGGAAAGAACGTGTAGATATCTATTATTCAGAAATGACACCTGCTATCAAGCAGATCGTTACGATCGCAAAGGATGACAAACCAGTGCTTTACGGAACATGTGAGGACGAAAAGGTACTTCTGGATATCAAAGAAATCTGTTATTTTGATACAGTAGACCGACGTACTTTTGCCTATACAGGTGAGCATGTTTATCAGGTGGCAAAAAGCTTAAGCATTTTGGAAGAGGAGCTTAGAACATATGGCTTTATTCGCATCAACAAAGCCAATCTGGTTAATATTTATATGATCAGAAAAATTAAGCCGGAGGCAAATATGCGAATTAGTGCAGTTCTTAAAACCGGTGAAAAGCTTCAGATCAACCGTGCTTATAAAAAAGAGTTTGAGGAGTATTTGAATGAGATAAGGCGTATGCTTTAGGAGGAAGATGGATGAATAAAAATATAGAAAATAAACATAAAAAGAGCGGAACAATGATCCTTGTTTCAATCTGCGTCAGCTATACCATTTTATCAATCATAAATGCATTGCTTGCACTCTTTTCCGGAAGAGAAAGTGGAAGTCACATGAACTCCATCATGATGCTTGTCTGGACTAGTATCGCGGTACTGATTCTGAACATTCACTCTTTATTTGATGAGTGGTCTCCGATCTTGATGATCGTGATCCAATATCTGATCGCAATGGGACTTGTATTGTTGACGATTTTTTTGTCTGGATTTTTCGAGGAAATCTCCCCAAATGGATATCGGGATGCTATCATAAGCTTTACCATTCCATACATCATAGGGGCGGCGGTTTATTATATTTCAGTATTCGCAGAGGCAAAGAGACAGGATCAGCTGATACAGGAAATCAATGCAGCTGACAGAACATAAGCTTTTAAAAATTTATAAAAACGTAAATAAAAGTGGTGCAGTTCCATGGGTAGGAACTACACCACTTTTTAATAAAAACTTTTCTATCCCTCTATCTGATCAGGTGATCCTTTCGTAAATAAACCATATATGACGAAGTATAAGATCGCAGTACCAATCAGTCCGAACCAGACATCACGCCAGTTGTCCGTCCAATGTGCCCATACCATAGGCAGATTAAAGATACCAATATCTGTTCTTATAAAAAATCCAAATAATAAGAAAATAATATGTGCAACCAAAAGGACGATTAATGTCTTAATCAGTGCACTTAACCAACGATTTCTCATAATTGCTCTCCTTACTGTTTCTTTTTGAT
>JAAYYM010000143.1 GCA_012515365.1 Clostridia bacterium | reverse complement strand
TCATGTATCTGCAACTGACTATTCGAAAGTATCATATTAGCCATCAGATACGCTTCATGTGCCTTTTGTTCCTCCGCAAAACTTCCAAGACTAATATGCTTGTTTTTATATGTCATAGATGCACGATATGAAGTTGTACCATCTTTTAGAGTCGTCTGATAGACACCCGGTAAACTCATCTTTTCTACCTTTCTTCTTTCTGACAATGTACAAGTTTTCCATCTTTTATAACATATCGAATATTTAAGCACTCATCCATAATAACAAGATTTGCTTTCTTACCAATAGTAATACTTCCCATTTGGTCATATACACCAATTGCTTTTGCCGGATTTTGTGTACATGCTTTTATTGCACTTTCTAAAGGGATATGCATATGTTTTACTGCAGTTTTCATACATTCCATTACATTTTTCACAGAAGCCGCTATCACTTCTGTTCCTGCAATTTTCGCAATTCCTTCTTTTACCTCTATCTCTTGGCCACCAAGATTATATATACCATCTCCGAGACCACAAGCACTCATGCTGTCACTTACCAGAATAATTCTATCATCACCAAGCATTTTAAATGTTGCCCGGACTACCGCCGGATGAATATGTAATCCATCACATATTAACTCTGCCATAACGTCTTGATTATCTGAAACAGCACCAATAACCCCCGGCTCACGATGATTCATGCCGTTCATACCATTGTATAAATGGGTCACTTGTCTCGCACCATATTCAAATGCCTTCATTGCTGTAGAATAATCTGCACAGGTATGTGCTACAGAAATTTGTACATGTTTTGACATTTCTTTAATAAAATCCATAGCTCCTTCTTCTTCCGGAGCTATAGCAAGCACTTTTATCATATGCCCTGCCTCATCTTGAAGCTTTTCAAATACTGTCACATCTGCTTTACGCAAATACGTTTCTGCCTGTGCACCCTTTTTTCCAACCGACAAAAAAGGACCTTCCATGTATATGCCCACAAGCTCCGCACCATCATTATCACGATACGAAGCAGCACATCTGAAAATGTCCTTTAAATGTTCTACATCTAAAGTCATCGACGCAGGGCATATTGCTGTAATACCGTTTCGTAGCTGATACTTCGCCATTTCAGAAATTGCCTCATGACTTGCATCGCAAAAATCATAGCCCATACATCCATGAAAATGAATGTCTATAAGCCCCGGAATCACATATAGCCCACTTGCGTCAATCACTTCATTTTGTTTTGTTTTATCAACGATAATTCCATCTTCAACAAATATATCTATTGTTTCAAATTTACCGTTTTCTCTGAAAATCTTTCCATTTTGGATAACCATTTGATGCTCCTCATAGAAATCATTGTGTTACCTGAATTATTTTGCCAATGCTTCCATCAGCTTGCTCATTGCGGCTTTATCACCTACAACTGTTACATCCTGATGCATCTGCAAAATAGATGCCGGTACCTGAGGTGTAATCGGACCTGCAAATGCTTCTGCAACAATGTCCGCTTTATCTTCACCTGACACAACTACTAATACACTTTTCGCATTCATAATTGTCTGACAGCCCATTGTATATGCCTGTCTTGGTACATCTGCTTCACTTGCAAAGAAACGTTTATTTGCTTCAATTGTTCTTGGAGTCAGATTAACACAATGTGTTTCTTTCTCAAAATGATCTGATGGTTCATTAAAACCGATATGACCATTATGTCCGAGACCCAGAAGCTGTAAGTCAACGCCACCCATGCTCTTGATAATCGCATTATAATCTGCACACGCTTTCGCACTATCTTTTTCCAAACCGTTTGGTACGAATGTACATGCTTTGTCGATGTTTACATGGTTGAATAAATTATCATTCATAAAATAACGATAACTCTGATCATTATCTTCCGGTAAACCTTTGTATTCATCAAGATTCACCGTCTTTACCTGAGCAAAATCAATATCACCTGCATTGTACCATTCCACCAGCTTTTTATAAGTGCCGATTGGAGTAGATCCTGTCGCCAGGCCAAGCACGCAGTCAGGCTTTAAAATCATTTTTGATGCAATGATACTTGCAGCCTTTTTGCTCATTTCGTCATAGTTTTCCATGCAATAAAATTTCATTGTTTTTCACCTTGTATGCACTCTAGAGTTAAAAGATACACACGCTTCCTTTCTTTTAGAGTTATTGGTTTAATTTATGAAAAATGGCACAGTTTGGTGATGCCACTTTTTTCTCTTTTCCGTTCATAACAAGCAATCCTTTTTCCAAATCAACGGAGAAAAATGTCATTGTATTTGACTCATGATTTAAAGAAAGTAAATGCTTATTATCCGGGAACAATGCCGCATCCTTTGGATAGTCTCTGCTGATTGGAAGGCAGAAAAGCTTTTCAAGCAAACCTGTCTGTTCATCAATCTTATATACAACTACACTGTTATCTCCTGCATTGGATGACACAAGATACTGAAAATCAGCTGAAAAATTCAGTGCACTTGCCGCTGAATTGCTTGCATGATAATCATTTAAT
>JAAYYM010000765.1 GCA_012515365.1 Clostridia bacterium | reverse complement strand
CATAGGCAGGATCTAGTGACACAGGGATAGTGTTTCCAAGTGAGGTTATTTGCGCATAATAAACGTGTACAAATGTGTCTCCTCCTGAATAATAATAGGGATAAATATAGTTCGTTCCAAGAACGATATTTATACTAATTGATACTATCTGAAGCAGAGGCATTGAGGATCTATCCGATGTTGTGGACATTAATATTTGAACTGTCAAAATTCCAAATAATATCGAAAGGAGTATGAAATACATTAATGTCCTAGTATGATAAATTATCAAAACACAGATTGATATAAAGTAAATTATTGAAAATACTTTGAGATTAATTACTTGGTTAGTCCAGTTGATGCTTGGTTCCCTACGTGCACATTCCCTGAATGTAGTCCATCCAAGTGCAATTATGGAGGGGGTGAATATTGTTAGAGCTGGAATTAACAAATAAAGCGCATTCTTAAAGAGGGCATATAGAATTCCAAGCAATAACCCAAGGACGATGAGCGCCCTGAAGCACAAATCTAGCCTCAGCTTCATTCTGTTCCCCTATAACATCAATGAAATTATCCTTTTAGTGTATTCATTACGTCATTTAAGGCGGTAGCAAAACCGTCTACCATGTTTTTATATTGGTATTTTTCATGGATCATCTCTAACGACTTTTTTCCCATGGATTTTTCTTTATAATCGTTTAAAAAAACCGTTTTTAATGCGGTATATATCGCGATATCATCCCTTTCAGGAATCATGTATCCATTTTCTCCACTCTCAATTAGGTCGTATGCAGCGCCGACTGCATCCGTTGCAATAACAGGTTTACCAAAAGACATTGCTTCGTTTAATGTAAATACCCATGGGTCACCAATACCATGAACTACTGATGGGATGACGCAAACATTGCATAATGAATAGTATGCAGCGAGAATCTCATCATCAACGTATCCTAAAAGTCGCACTGCATCATTACACTTTAACTCACTTATGAGGCACTCCAGATGCTCTTTTTCGTCACCTCTCCCTATAATTAGCAAGATAATATCTTTCCTTTCCCTCCATAAATGCGCAAATCCTCGAATGAGATAATTTACTCCTTTTCTTTCCTTTAAACGACCGACGTAAAGGATTACTTTTTTATTTTTCAGTTGATATTCGTTTTGAATTGAATTAATTATCTCTTGTTTTACGCTTTTAGGTGGGTAGTTTGTTGCATTTGGCATGAGGTATACATTTTCTTTTGCAGCACCAAGCTCTATAAAGAAGTCCCTATGCTTTGTCCCTGGAACAAGGATGGCACTTACGTTGCTGACAATATATTTCTTAAACGGGATCAATAGTCTCTTTAACAGACGTTTGTCTTTCCAATCCCATTCTTCACTCCAAAGAATGATATATCTATTTCGTAATTTTGAGGTTATGTATGTCAACAAGATACTTGGAAATTCCAGACTATCTACCAATATATCGTAGTCATCAAAGAGTAGTTTTTTTGCATATGAGCGTGAATACCCGTGGATTGTCTTTATAATTTCGTAGTTTAGTTGAGATAAGTTATTCAAGTATTTGTCGATGTCCACGCCGTATCTCTCATTGGAGATATTATATTGAGTGAAAATAAATTTGATATTATAAGATTCATTCAACAATTTAAAAAATGGAATTCTATACCACATTGGAGTATTATGAATGAATAATATCCTCATTGGTTTTTATCACCACTTCTCAGGTTCTAACTGCACAACTTTCATACACTTGTTCATACTGCTTTGCGATATGATCCCATCCATAGTATTCCATAACTTTCATTTGACCTAGATATGCTCTTTCTTTGGCAGTAGCATAATTATCCAACATGCCGAGTATCATGGCACTTAGATCTCCTTTTTCATATTTCGCGACGCTAACATACTGCCCCATGGTTTTCGCAATACCACACCTATCTGTTACAATAGTAGGAGTACCACAGGCCATTGCTTCTAGTACAGTAACGGGGAATGTTTCATAGACTGAAGGTAGAACATAAATATCTGCATCAAAATAAGCGAGTAATTTCTCCTTGCCAAATACAGGACCTAGATACATAACATTATCTGTGATCCCTTTCTCCCGAATGAGGTTGAGGGTAGACTTGAGGTTGCCATCATCGGGCCCTATTAACACCAATATAACGTCAGTCCTGAATCTTAAAACATCAGTGAATGCCTCAATAAGCAGTTCAATACCCTTAATCTTATGGATTCTGCCCAAGAATAGTATAATTTTTTGATCTTCAGGTATGCCATACAATAACCTGAATGCTCTGGGTTTAGGTTGCTCTTTATAATCTAATGCATTAATTCCATTTGGGATTATCGTTATCTTACTTTCAGGTATATGTAATCGGCTATATTGCGATGCTTCTGTTTCGGTTAGTGCAATAACATGAGATGCCCCCATCAAGAGATCTTGACCAAGAATTTTGTCAAAACAGATCTTACACAGTTTGAAGATTGAGCTTTGCCCGGTTAATGCAAGAGGTGAAGCTCCATGCACTTGGATAAGATAGGGGATACCAAATTTATTAGCAAAGTGCCCAGCATAAACCCCAGATATACCCCGGGGCTCGTGTATATGTACTAAATCGAAGCATTTCACCTCTCTCTTCAGGGTACGTCTCATTTGTGGCGAGAAGTGAAGTTTTCCCCGTTCAGCGACCCAGTTACTTTTACAATCGAAATATTTCACATCGATTGCCTTATCCATTACAATTTTTTCATCTTCGGTTAGTCGCCCTGTTTTCCCAACATTAGTAGTATATATTGTTATTTCATGGTCCTTGCGAGCCAGACAATGCGATAACTCGTACACTACCCTTACTGGTCCACCATATGCCCATGCATAATAGGGTATTACTTGCAGAATTTTCACGTTACTACGCTCGCACACTTTTTATCAGGCTTTCAAAATCTGAGACTATGGAATCCCAATTGTAGTCTTTTATAAATGTCATTGCATCCTCTTTCAAATCTCTGACTCTAGATCTGTTTAACTGCTTTATACAAGAGAGAACCTCTTCTGGTTTGTCGATATAAACAATGCCGCTATCATACCCAAATTCTTTCAGAACACCTGGAAGTTTTGTACATATTACGGGTTTGGCCATGGCAAGATACTCATATAATTTTATTGGAACAATATCTCGCATAATCTCGTTGTTATATGCCGGTAGAAGGCACACATCTGCAGATGCAATTAAGCACGGAATTTCTTCATAGGGGCGCCGTCCCGTGAAAATAACTCGATTTTGAAGGTTTAGATGGTGGGTCAGATCTTGTAACTCATGGAAGTAGTCACCTTCACCAACGATAAGTAACTTTAGGTGTATGTCACTTTCCTCAGATAAACCTACAATCACTTCCTTTAATCCAGAAAAGTCATAAATCCAGCCCATGAAGAAAAGAACAAAGTCTTCACCAGATATTCGGTATTTTTCTCGAACATGATCCGAAACGATATGAGGATCAAATCGATCGAAATTAATCCCCCCAGGCAAAACAACTGTATGTTCCGGTTTTGCCCCGATAGATATCGTGTAATCCTTTAAAACTTCATTGATGGCCATCACTCTTGATGAGCCCTTGATGGTTTCTCTTTCGATTAGTTTTGCTATTGGTTGTAATGTCTTAATCGGAACAAGGGTATGAATGACATCTGTCCAATAGTAGATGTAGGGAATATTCTTCTCTTGAGAGATCTTCATACCCCAATAACTTGTGATTATGCTTGTAAAGCTGATCACGATATCTGGTCTGTACTGTTTTATTAGGTTTTTAATGGTCGCTCTTGCTGTGAATGAAAACGAAATGTAATCCAATAATGGAATTTTCACGAATGCTGGTTGTATATAGGTTACTTTTGAACCCATATAGAATCGAGAAATGTTATTAACTATCTTTTGTTTGGAAAATATACTATGATCCTCATTTTTCCATAATTGATTGAAACCCACAACAATGACATCATGCTCTTTCATGGACAATAATTCCATTAAGTGGTGTTGTTGATGTGGCCCTTTTTGTTGCCAGTCCGCATCCTGTAGAACTAATATTCGCATAACTTATCCCTTAAAACTCTGCACTGACGCGGATATCCTTCCAGTTCTCCACAAACCACTGGTATGTCTGCTCAAGCCCCTTCCTGAACTCGGTCTGGGGGGTGTATCCGAGGATACTGCTTGCCTTATCGATGCAGGAGAGCAGCCGGTTCTTCTTATCCCAGTCCCGCCGCTCCTTGAAGGCGATACCCGCCTCGTTTCCGGTCAGCTCGTTGATCCAGTTCGCGAGGTCGATGATCCGGATCTCCCTGCCGGCGCCGAGGTTGATCGCCTCACCGACCGCCTCTTCGTGGGTGGCCATCTTCACGAGGCCGTTGACCAGATCCCCGACATAGGTGAAGTCCCGGGTCTCCTCGCCCGTGCCGGTGATCGGCAGGGGCTGACCGTTCATCGACCAGT
>JAAYYM010000142.1 GCA_012515365.1 Clostridia bacterium | reverse complement strand
CTGTCTGTTTTCCCATCGCAGATAATACAACAACGACATCGTTTCCTTCTTGATAATCCTTCATGCAGCGTTTTGCAACATTGTAGATTCTTTCTTTGTTGGCAACAGAAGTACCGCCAAATTTCTTTACTACTAACATAATTTCCTCCTCAATTTATATTCTAGTGATGCTTAAGAAAACGATTCATAAGCATATGACCAACAGCTTCATAGTTTCCTGAAGAATGTGCTTCTCTCTCATTATAATTCCAAGTATATTTACGAGTATGACGGCTGTCATAAAGCATATATGGTACAGGATCCGAGGAATGCGTTCTGATACATATTGGTGTCGGATGATCCGGCAGAATCAGCATTCGATAATCTTCTCCTGATTCATCCAGAGCCTGTTTAACAAAGGCAATAACCTTCTCATCTATATATTCAATCGCCTGTACCTTTCGTTCCACACTACCCTGATGCCCCATCTCATCCGGCGCCTCAATATGGATATAGACAAAATCATAATCTTCCTTTAGTAACACATCAATGGCTGCCTGGGCTTTGCCTTCATAATTTGTATGAAGACCTCCGTTTGCACCTTCCACTGTAATGACCTTCATCGAAGCTCCTGTTGCAATTCCTTTTAACAGATCAACAGCAGAAATCATAGCACCCTTTTTATGAAACAGCTCTTCAAATGGAACAAGTGCCGGTTTTGTACCTGCTCCCCAGAACCAGAAACAATTTGCTGGATTCAGTCCCTGTTTTTTTCGTTCTATGTTAATTGGATGATTGACAAGGATCTCATAACTCTTTTTCATCATCTGTGTAAAAACATCTTCTTCCGGAAGATATGATCCGATCACCTTACCCAGAATATCATGTGGCTGTGTCAGTTCGATCACACGTCCATTGTTCCAGATCAGACAGTGGCGATAGCTGGTTCCTACATAAAACTGAAATTCTTCATTCTCCAGTTCCTTTTTCACAGCTGTTAACAATACTGCTGCATCTTCTGTACTGATTTCACTTGAACTATGGTCTATGATTGTCTTATCTTCAAAACACTCCTCTTCTTCTGAAAGAGTGACAATATTACAACGCAATGCCACATCTGTATCCTTCATCGGAACACCGATACTAAGTGCTTCAAGCGGCGATCTTCCCGAATAATATTTTTTAGGATCATACCCAAGTACCGACAGATTTGCGGTATCTGATCCTGGCTTCATTCCATCCGGAATCGTATGGACAAGTCCGATTTCTGCCACTTTAGAAATAGCATCCATAGCCGGTGTCTTTGCGTACTCAAGCGGAGTCTGGCTTTTAAGCTCTTTGATTGGTTCATCCGCCATTCCATCTGCTAATACTACAACATACTTCATTTTGTATTCCTCATTTCGTCCGGGATGCGACTACTCTTCCACACGGATCATGCTGATGATCTGGTTGAAATTCGTTGCCGTCTCCTTATATTCTTTCTCTGTCATTCTTTTTGTAATAAATGCAAATTCATCATGAACGGAGTCGAGTGTGATCACCTTGACGTCTCCAAAAGATGCTTTGATCTGCTCAAGAAGCTCTGACTGAGTACCCTGAACACGTACAAAGAACATACTTTTTGCCTGTTGCGCACTTGTCAGTTCAAGTTTTTTACTGCTCCAGAATGACATAATGTGTTTATTTTTATGTTTCACGGCATCTACCACATCCGCTACCACTGCGCTTGCTGTCGGAAGTTTTCCTGCTCCACTTCCATAAAACATAACATCTCCAATTACATTTCCTTTGACAAGGATGGCATTGAAAACACCATTTACACTGTATAACGGATGATTACGATTAATCAGTACCGGTGTAACCATAGCATAGAAATTACTTCCATCACGTTTACTTGTAGCAAGCAGTTTAATCGATAAGTCTAATTCGTTTGCATACGCAATGTCCTTTGCCGAGATCTTACTGATACCTTCTGTATAAATATCTTCAAAATCAACATGATTTCCAAATGCCAGTGATGATAAAATCGCTATTTTTCTACATGCATCATATCCTTCAATATCAGCTTCCGGATTACGCTCTGCAAATCCAAGCTCCTGTGCTTTATGAAGTGCATCTTCGAATTCCCATCCCTGATCTGCCATCTTGCTGAGAATATAGTTTGTCGTTCCATTTAATATTCCTGAAATCTCGATAATTTCGTCTGCAGTCAGTGAAGAGTTCAGTGGACGTATAATTGGGATACCTCCTCCAACACTTGCTTCGAATAAAAAGTTGATATTCTTTTCTCTTGCGATTTCAAGCAGCTGAGGTCCATATTTAGCAACAAGTTCCTTATTGGAAGTACATACACTCTTTCCAGCTTCTAAAGCCTGCTTTACAAATGTGTATGCTGGTTTGATGCCACCCATCACTTCTACTACAACTTCTACCTCCGGATCATTCAAAATGATATTATAATCATGTACCAGAATCTGCTCAACAGGATCTCCCGGAAAATCTCTTAAATCCAATACGTATTTGATATTGATATCTTCTCCCGCTTTTTTATTGATGCTTTCCTGATTGGTCCTTATGACTTCCACAACACCTGAACCAACTGTACCGTATCCTAAAACTGCTATGTTTACCATCTTTATCCCTCTTTCTACTATTCTCTTGCCAGTATTTTTACATAATGAACACCATTCTGCTGTTCCATTGTAGCTACCATTTTTGAAATATCTCCCGTAGTTGGAAGCACCTGCACACTTAAACTCAGAGATGCAACCGAATTAATCGGAATACTCTGGTGAATGGTCAGAATATTGGCCCCATATGCTGCAATAATCTTTAACACATCTGATAACAGACCGGGCGTATCATCCATTTGAAATGTCAACGTAATTGTTTTCCCTTGCGCATTATCGTGGAACTGAAAAATATCATCCTTATACTTATAAAACGAGCTGCGGCTGATGCCTACCTTTTCTGTCGCTTCCTGTACAGTCAGCACTTTTTCAGAATCCAAAAGCTCTTTTGCTTCTACAACCTTCTGTAATACTTCCGGTAATGCTCGCTTCTTTACAATATAGTACCCATTGTCTTCTGTCATGGCAACACCCCTTGTCCATTCCGCAAATACATCTGTGTTTTTGAGTCCGTGTCGCAGAGACACTTGTATTTCTCCGATGGATAGAGTTTATCACAGTCACTATGAAAAATCAAGCACTAAATCAGATACATTGTGAGATACATAAATCAGACACATTGTTATATAAATACATCAATTATAGAATAAATACGAGACTCATATGAAAGAACAAAAAAAAGACCGTCCTAATCAGATGTAACCTTGTTCGTTCATCCGTTTATAACGGTCTGTTTCTTTTATATAAACTTCTTTATTCAGTCTGATTGGCTGCGGATGTATTAATCCAGCGCAGATATGCATTAATAAATGGATCAATGTTTCCGTTTAACACACTGTCAGCCTGTCCGACTTCTGCATCTGTACGATGATCCTTTACAAGTGTGTATGGCTGCAATACATAGGATCTGATCTGATTGCCCCATCCAATGTCTTTTACTTCGCCTCTGATATCAGAAAGCTTCTCAGCATTCGCTTCTTTTTTGATCATATACAGCTTTGCTTTTAACATTTGCATTGCTTTGTCTTTGTTCATGTGCTGTGAACGTTCATTCTGGCACTGGACAACTACGCCTGTCGGAATATGGGTAATACGAATCGCGGATGAGGTTTTGTTAATATGCTGTCCACCTGCACCACTGCTTCGATAAGTATCAATTCTCAAGTCCCCTTCATCAATATCGATATCAAGATCTTCTTCGATTTCAGGCATAACATCAAGTGAAACAAACGATGTCTGACGCTTTCCCTGTGCATTAAACGGCGAAATACGCACCAGTCTGTGGACGCCCTTTTCCGATTTCAAATACCCAAAAGCATTTTCTCCATTGATCTGAAAGGTGACAGATTTGATCCCTGCTTCTTCTCCATCCAGCATATCCAGTACATCTACAGTAAAGCCTTTTGACTCTGCCCATCTTGTATACATACGATAAAGCATATTCGCCCAGTCACAGCTTTCTGTACCACCGGCACCTGCATTTAATTTAAGAATTGCATTATTTTTGTCATACTCTCCTGAAAGCAGTGTCGTAATCCGCATCGTTTCAAATGCTTCAGAAAATGTTTTAAACTCTTCTTTAATCTCACCGACTAAAGAAGGATCATTTTCCTCATACCCCATTTCAAGTAATGTTTTGATATCCTCTACCTGACTTTCGAGTGTGTGAAAGGTTTCTATATTGTCTTTTAAGTTTTTCAATTCTTTCATATAGATCTGCGAACGCTCTGTATCATCCCAGAAGCCCTGAGCTTCCATCTCACGTTCCAGTTCCTCTACACGCTTTGCCTTATCTTCCAGCTGAAGTGATGCTTTCATTTCCTTCATTGGAAGCTCATAAGTCTGCAGTTCAGTTTTGATTGCATCTAATTCAACCATACTATAATCAGTCTCTCTACTTTCTTCCGCAACACTGTTTATATTTCTTTCCACTGCCGCATGGGCATGGATCGTTAGGATAAACCTTATCTGCGTCACGCTTTTTCGGTGCCTTAGCCGCAGAATCATCCTTGTTTGTTCCGGTCACCTTAGCTACCTGTTCTCTTTCAACCTTCTGCTCGATCTTAATATGAGATAATACTCTGACAGTCTCCTCTTGGATATTTGCAGTCATAGCGTCAAACATATCATATCCCATCATTTTGTATTCAACCAGCGGATCCTTCTGTGCATATGCCTGTAAACCAATACCCTGACGAAGCTGATCCATATCATCAATGTGATCCATCCACTTATTATCGATTACCTTTAACAGAATAACACGTTCAAACTCACGAAGCTTTTCCTGCTCAGGAAACTCTGCTTCTTTGCTCTCATAGAATTTAACAGCCTCTTCTTTTAGTTTATGAATCAATTGTTTTTTATTTAAATTCTTGATATCCGGAGTCACAATACGATTAATCGGGATAACCGGCAAAATGATCTCATTCAGCTCTTGAAGATTCCATTCTTCTCGCTCGTTATCATCTCCGATCACCATATCAACAGAGTTCTCAATGAATTCTGTGATCATTTTATAAATTGCATCTCGCATACTTTCTCCATCAAGTACACGTCTTCTTTCTTTATAAATGATTTCACGCTGTTCGTTCATGACCTGATCGTATTCGATCAGATTCTTTCTGATTCCAAAGTTGTTATTTTCTATTTTGGTCTGTGCTTTTTCAATGGCATTGGAAAGCATCTTATGTTCTATTTCTTCATTTTCTGGCACGCCAAGTGTCGTAAATACATTCATCAGTCTCTCAGAACCGAATAAACGCATCAGATCATCTTCCAGTGAAATGAAAAATCTGGATACACCAGGATCTCCCTGACGACCGGAACGACCACGCAGCTGATTATCGATACGTCTTGATTCATGACGTTCTGTACCTATGATTTTCAATCCGCCTGCTGCTCTTGCTTCCTCATCAAGCTTAATATCCGTACCACGTCCAGCCATATTGGTAGCAATGGTAACAGCTCCGTGAATACCTGCATCAGCTACGATCTCAGCCTCAAGTTCATGGAACTTCGCATTCAGAACTTTATGCTGGATGCCTCGTTTTCTAAGCATGGTACTCAGTTCTTCAGATGCCTCAATGGTAATCGTACCAACCAATACCGGCTGTCCTGTTTCATGAGTCTTTACCACTTCGTTTACGATTGCATTCAGTTTTTCTTTTCTGGTCTTGTAAACACCATCCTGTAAATCAATTCTGGCTACAGGAAGATTAGTTGGGATCTCAACAACGTCCATTCCGTAGATATCGCGGAATTCCTTTTCTTCTGTTAAAGCAGTACCTGTCATACCTGCTTTTTTAGTAAATTTATTAAAGAAATTCTGGAAAGTGAT